>JBGSVU010000804.1:0-16571 GCA_041752775.1 Pirellulaceae bacterium
GACCCGATTTCCGGTTTTTAAGGCTTTGGGGAAGGGGGCACTCCGGCCCCTTACATAACGGCAAAACCGCCACGGCCTGATTGCAAACGGCCCTATCCAGGGGTATTTTCCGGGACCTTTGCCAGCAATCCGCTTCCGTTCCCCCAGTGCAAACTCCCCTGATGAGCCACAACCCCTACTCCAGCCCATTGAGCGGTTACGATGGAAGTCTCCCACAGAGCCTGCCACCCGGACCCGACGGGTACGTCAAACAAGTCCCCATAGTTGGAATCCTGATGATCGTGCTGGGCAGCCTGGAATTTTTGATGGGCATCTATTATTTGGTGATCGGATTTTTGATGCCCGATGCGATTGAGGCCCAAATCCGCTCCCAAAGATCGATGGGCGCGGAAGAAAAACTGTTCATGAAGCAAGTTTTGTGGTGGACTTTTGTCGGCATGGGTGGCGGTGGAATCCTCGGCGGACTGATGCGCCTCGCTGGTGGAATTCAGGTCGTACGATTTCGCTCCCACGCATTGGGAATTGCCGGAAACATTGTCGGACTGGCCAGCATTTCGACCTGCTACTGCAGCCCGTTTTCGCTCGGCGTGTCCATCTACGGACTGATCATCCTGTTCCATTCGTCGGTACGCCAGGAATTCGCCCGCCGCGCGCTTTGAAATAGACTGCCGTCAGCCGCCGCCACCGGCCCAAATAGCTGGTGGACGGCGAAACAAATCAACGCAGTCCCTTTCCCGGACGTGCCCTATCCTGCCAATGCCGTGCGATCCCTTCTCCGCAGGCTGCAGACCAGCCCGATTCCGAACAGGACAGCCAACCCTCCCGGCTCGGGAACGGCAACAAAGGCACGCAACACGTCCCTCGAACTGCCGCCCGACAGGGGATCAGGCAACGTGAGCACCGACCAGTTGTAGTTGTATCCGCCAGAACCCACAATCGAGAAAGTTCCCTGCAGGGTCAACGAATCTGCCGTAATCAAATCAAACCACGCACCGAACGACGGCGTGTAACCGTTGATCGCGTCAAGGAACATCGTCCCGTCCAGACTGGCATTGCCAAAAATGTTGATCTGGTCAAAACCAATCAGGGACGGATCGAGCCCCCGGTTGACGCTGGCCACGTCCTGGAGATTCCCCTCGACCAGATCGGCCATCAGTTCAAACTGCATCGTCCCGAGGAAACTGGCATCCCCGGTAATATTCAGGATACCAGTCGAACTGCCCGGTGCGATCGTCGTCGTGGTTGCATAATCAGTATCGCCAGTCAGGTCACCGTTTCCGGTCAGCAGGCCTTCATCAAAATCAAAGATTCCCCCTGTCACCGACATCGAACCGCCGGTTCCGAAACGGGTTTCCGAATTCACTCCCGTCTGGAGATACATCCCGTTGAGATTGATCTGGCTGCCCGCCCCCTGAACGGAAACAAAACCGGAATTACCCAGTCCAGCCATGGTGTTGAAGACGCGGCTGTCGCCAATGACCAAACTGCCGGCGCTGGAAGTCAGCGTGGAATCAATACTGTTGCCTTTGACGGTCAACGACGATCCCGTCCCGCGCAGCTCAACTGCGGCATTGGCACCAATCGAGACAATGTCGGTCGTTGCCGTATTGGCAATACTGATCGCCGAACCCCCGCCAGTCGAAACCGAACGCCAGGTCCCACTGTTCAGCGTTCCTCCGGAGATGTTCTGGACCACGGCGGAAGAATCAAAACTGAGCGTGCCATCGAGAGCTTCAAACACTCCGCTCCCCGCAAACTCTCCGAAACCGTTACCGGTCAGGGTCATCACCCCGCCCCCTGTTGCCCGAACGGTGCCATCGTTGCTGAACGCAACAGCACCACCACCCGCATTGGCAGGATCAATCGTCATCGATTCGCCCGAACCAGTCTGAACCAGCCCCTGGTTGACGATAAAAATCTGTTGTTGACCAAAATTTCCCGAACCGGAAATCGTATTGTCAACATTGGTCAGCGTGCCAGAACCGCCGATGCCGGCGCCTGTTCCCGACAGCGCAATTGTTCCGCCGCCGGTCAAGCCAACCGCACCGCTGACAGCAATCCGTGTGGCCGTACCCCCGCCAACCACCTGAATGTCACCGGAATTCTCCAGTGAATTGAACAGAGTCAGCGTTCCGTTGTCCTCACGCAGAACGTTGCCCGTACTGGTCACGCCATCCCAGCTGACGTTTTCACCCGCCAAGATCCGAACCAGTCCGTCTCCCGATGTCGACAGCGTCGTATTACGGAATATGGCGTCCGACGTCAAATCGATCCGGCTGGCCGCGAGGGCCTCGTAAATTCCAGAACCCTGAAACTCGCCGAAACCGTTGCCGGTCAGCGTAATCACCCCGCCGTTCATCGCCCGAACTGTGCCATCGTTGCGGAACGCAGCAGTATTGCCACCCGCGTTGGCCGGATCAATCGTCATCGAATCACCCGAACCAGCCTGAACCAGCCCCTGGTTGACCACAAAAGTCTGGTTCAACCCGAAATTTCCCGACCCCGAAATCGTATTGTCAACATTGGTCAGCGTGCCAAAGCCGCCGATGCCGGCTCCTGTTCCCGACAGCGCAATTGTTCCGCCGCCGGTCAGGCCAACCGCACCGCTGACGTCAATCCGTGTGGCCGTACCCCCGCCAACCACCTGAATGTCACCGGAATTCTCCAGCGAATTGAACAGAGTCAACGTTCCGTTGTCCTCACGCAGAACGTTGCCCGTACTGGTCACGCCATCCCAGCTGACGTTTTCACCCGCCAGTATCCGAACCAGACCGTCTCCCGATGTCGACAGCGTCGTGTTGCGCAATATGGCGGCCGACGTCAAATCGATCCGGCTGGCCGCGAGGGCTTCATAAATTCCAGAACCCTGAAACTCGCCGAAACCGTTGCCGGTCAGCGTAATCACCCCGCCATTCATCGCCCGAACCGTGCCATCGTTGCGGAACGCAGCAGTATTGCCACCCGCGTTGGCCGGATCAATCGTCATCGATTCGCCCGACCCGGCCTGAACCAGCCCCTGGTTGACCACAAAAATCTGGTTCAATCCGAAATTACCCGAACCGGATATCGTGTTGCCGGCATTGTTCAACGTGCCGGTACCGCCGATGCCTGCGCCCACTCCTTCCATCCGGACAGTGCCAGCGCCTGTCAGATTGACGGTGTTGAAATTGATTCGGGTCGCATTTCCACCAGCACTGATCAGCATGTCTCCGGAATTCTGCAGGGAACTGCTGACGTTCAAATTGCCATCATCATTCCGGACGAAATTTCCGTTGTTGACCACATTCTGCCAGTCCGCATTGTGGCCAGAGAGAACCTGAACAACTCCATCTCCAGTTGTGCTGAAGGTCGTATTGCGGACAATTGCCGAACTGACCAGATCAATACCCGATCCGGCATCGGCATGGTAAATACCGGTGCCATGAAACTCGCCCGCCCCGCCACCACTCAGCGTGATTACCCCACCGCCGGTGGCCAGTACCAGATTGGCATTGTCAAAAGCAGCCACGCCGCCCCCCGCGTTGACCGGATCGATCACCAGAAACTCACCCGCTCCGGCCCGAACGATTCCGGAATTCTCAATTCGGATGGAGTTGAAACCAAAATTTCCTGTTCCTGAAACAGTGTTGTCAACATTGGTGAACAGCCCCGAGCCACCAATCGAGGCGCCCGTTCCCGACATCCGGATACTGCCGCCGCCCGAGACCGTCAGGGAAGTGCCGACCAGCATCTGGGTGGAATTGCCTGCCGCTGCGATGTGGAAATCCCCCGAATTGGCCAGCGTGCCCGAGACCTGCACGGTACCATCGTCGCTCCGTTCAAAATTTCCCAGATTGGTGATGTTGTTCAGTGTGGCGCTGTTCCCTGACAGGACCCGCACCACACCAGATCCCTGTGTGCCCAAAGTCGTGTTTCTCAGAATGGCTCCGCCGACCAGATTAACGCTGGACCCTGCCTGGGCCTCATAAACCCCCGATCCGTGGAATTCTCCAGCGCCTGATCCGGTCAACGTGACGACTCCACCACCAGTTGCCCGAACCAGGCCGTTGTTGGTAAATGCCGCAATTCCCGAACCCAGATTGACCGGATCAATGACCAGACTGTCGCCGGTACCAGCAAGAAAGGTTCCGTTGTTCACGATGGCATAGGCGCCACCGCCGATGCTTCCGTTCCCCTGGATGGTATGACCGGCGCCCTGGGTCAGTGTCCCCGTTCCGGTGATCTGCGATCCCGTTCCGGCCAGTGTCACGACTCCGCTGCCATTGATTTGCAGACTGCCACCCGTAAAGGAAATCCGGGTTGGGCCTCCACCACCCGACAATAAAATGGTCCCGTCATTGTTGATCGTTCCCGAACCCGCCTGTCCGTTGCTGACGATCGTCAGTGTCCGGCTGTCCAGAATGTCCAGCAAGTCGCCCGAGGAAATATTCAACTGGTTGATGCTGGAGTTGACGTCAAACGAGACAACGGAGTTCGTCGCGTCGCCGCCGTCGACAAACACGTTCCAGTTCGTTCCGCCAGTGCCATTGTGGGGCACAAACCCGCCGCTCCAGTTCGCAGCATTGTTCCAGTTGGAACTGCCCGGAACCCAGGTGGTATCGGTTTGAGCCCGGAGAAGGCCGGTCCCCGAAATTACGGAGAGCCCAGCTGACAGCATGACTGCGGTCACTCTCAGGACATTGAAACAGCGATGTGAAGATCTCATGAATTCATGCTCCAGGGCCAGACAACATCAGCCAAAAAAAATCAAAACCGGATTTCCATGTCGCACCCATACAGGTGGGGCCCACTGATGACTCAACCGGAAAACTGCCGGGTCTCGGCCTTCGATTGGTGCTTTTTAAACCAAGTCGCCATAGTCAACAGGCGAAAACCGCAACCCGCCCGGTTCAAATTTTCCGGAAAATTCCTGTTCTGCGGGCGCGCAGGAAAACCGTGCAACCGAAATACGCCGGCTTGGGGGCGCAGGAAAAAACGACCCCGATCACGAACGAGCAGGGCGTTAACACCTCAGTGGAAACACCTCAGTGGAAAACTCGCCGGGCAGGCGGGACCTGATGAAAACGGGCCGTTCAGGCGCGGACTGGAGATGGACCCGGTGAGGTGATCGGACCAGCCAGGACTACTTGTCCAGTTTGCTGATGTCGATTGTCATTTCACTGAGGTCCAGCGTCTTGCCGTCTTCCAGTGTGACTTCGATTTCGCCCCGCCGGCCGACCTCGTAGCCTTCGATTTTCAGGTCGCGCAGATAACCCGTTTTGGTGTGCCAGAACTGAAAAGACCATGAACCAGCCGGCACATTGACAATGCTGAACGTGCCATCTTCGGCCGAAATCGCCACATAGGGTTCGTCGCGGACCAGAATCACCGCGTCCATCCAGCGATGAATGTCACACTCCACCGGTTCCGGTGCCTTGGCGGCGTTCTTGAAAGTGACAGCGACCTCGGACAGTTGCGCGAGGTTGATGTTCTCTTCGTTGTTGAAGGACTTGAAGTGACAGTTGTGGCCGACCTCGTCGCTGTTTTTCAGCAGCAGTTCCTGGCCGGTTCGGACAAACAGCGCATGCGGCACGAATCGGCAGCGGAGATTGTCCAGAACCAGTGGTTGTTCGGGAGGGTTCTCGTATTGTGGATGAACCGGCACAGTCTCATCGCGTTTCAGATACATCATCACAAACACGTCGCGCAGGCCTCCCTCCTCGCTGACGATCAGGTTGTCGTCCTTGGGCATTTGGCCATCGACCACACAAACCCCGGCGTCCTTGTCAACTTTTTCGTCGGGAATTTCGGGGATCTCGCCGGTAACGACAATCCGTCCCGTCAGGGTAGCCCAGACGGGACCTTCATCAACCGCCTGCCCCTCCTTCGGCTGTCCGGATTTTTCCTCCTGTTTCTGTTCGTCCTGGACCAGGCCCCAACCGGTTCCGGCGTTACCCGTCAGAACGGACAGCGCCAGCACTGCCACCATCGACCTGACGAAGGGACGAGTCGAAACTGCAAAGGGTCTGCGGCAAATACAGGGACAGCGCATCGGACAAAACTCCACAACTGGATCCGGAAAAAATCGATTCGGAAAAACGGTCTGGTTGCCAGGCGGGTTGCCTCCAACCGGAGGGACATTATAGTCTGACAGGGTAAACGAATGTCGTGGACGCCGGCTGGCGTTATGCTGAATTCGCCGAGGCTCGGGAATCGGGCCTGTTGCAACTGTTGTTCTTTGAAAAAAAAGGTCTTCCATGAAAGTGCTGGTGGTCGGGGGCGGTGGGCGTGAGCACGCTTTGGTCTGGAAGATTGCCAGCAGCCCAAGGGTCGCCGAAGTCTTCGTGGCACCCGGAAATGCCGGCACGGCAGGCGAACCGAATACCCACAACGTGCCCATTCAGGCCCATGACATTGCCGGTCTGAAGAAATTTGCCATCGACCGGAAGATCGACCTGACCGTGGTCGGCCCCGAAGCTCCACTGTGTGACGGTATCGTCGACGAGTTTCAGAAGGCCAAACTGAAAATCTTTGGCCCCAGCCGCGCCGCTGCCCGGCTGGAAGGGAGCAAGGTTTTTTGCAAACGGATGCTCAAGGCCGCCGATGTGCCGACGGCAGACGCATGGACCTTTTCCAATGCCCGCGCCGCAACCGAATTCGCCGAAGAACGTTTCGGAAAAACCCCCGAGGACGTGCCGCTGGTCGTCAAAGTCGATGGCCTGGCGGCTGGCAAGGGCGTCATCATCTGCAAAACACTGGAAGACGTTCGTCAGGCCACGCACCGGATCGCCATCGATCGCGAGTTCGGTGACGCCGGCAAACAGTTCATTCTGGAACACCGCCTGAGCGGTCCCGAAGTCAGCGTGCTCGCCATCACCGACGGCAAAACCCTCCTGACGTTGCCGCCCGCCCAGGACCACAAACGCGCGCTCGATGGCGATCGGGGTCCGAATACCGGCGGGATGGGCGCCTACTCGCCCGCCCCCATTCTGGACACCGATGCCCAGGCCTGGATCGAAGAACAGATTCTTGTACCGACTGTTCACGCCATGAAACGCCAGCGCTCGCCGTTTCGCGGAATTCTGTATGCCGGAATCATGATGACCAACGCCGGACCGCGCGTGCTGGAGTACAACGTCCGCTTCGGCGATCCTGAATGCCAGACGCTGTTGATGCGGCTGAAATCCGACCTGGTCGATATTCTGGAGTTGACCGCCGAGGGCCGGCTGGGTGAGTTGCAGTCGATCGAATGGGACGCGCGAGCCGCGGTTTGCGTCGTGATGGCGGCCGAAGGCTATCCGGGTCCGTACCGCCAGGGCCAGGTCATTCGGGGACTGGACGCTGCGGCGGCCCTGCCCGATGTCAAAGTCTTCCACGCGGGAACGGAGTTGCGCGGCGCGGATACCCTCACCAGCGGCGGACGGGTACTGTCCGTCACTGCGCTGGGCGATTCGGTTCCCCTGGCCAAAGGGAACGCCTACCGCGCGGTTCGGGCCATCCGCTGGGACGGCGCCTGGTGTCGCAAAGACATCGCCGACCGGGCCGTGGCGATTGCCGGAGTCTGATGCTGGCGACGCAAGGCACACCAAACACTTAGCCGTTTTTGCCCCGGGCAGTTACCGTTGCCCGAGAGCAGAAATTATGAGTCAGAAACGAGAGCGGGTCACTCAATTGACCAGTCGAACCTGGTGAACGCAACGACCTGATTAAAGCGCCCAGGAACGGCTCGTCCGCTTGCAGGAGCTTTTCCTTCGCGCCCCGAGGCCCACCCCTTTTCTCCGGCGAAATAGCCGCTGATCCCCGGCAAAAACCCGCCCGCGCAACGGTTTGCCCCGTGAAAAATTCATAGGTTTGCAGCGTCTACCGGCGAACAATAGAATGGTAGCGAATTTGCGGGAATCGCCTACTGACTTGTCACCGAGAGAGCTAACTGCCATGTCGAGAAATTCGAAACTCAATTTCGGTCTGTGGTTCATGTGGATGGCGATTCTCGCCCCTGAAGCAGCTTGCTCTGGCAGCAATTTCGGCGTGCAGGAACGTGAACAATCAACTCCTGAAATCACGATTGTTTCAGCCATGTTTGGCTCAGGTAGAGCGGCAATATCCGTTGCTGGCAAAGTCAGGGAAATCATTAAGGACCAAGGCGCGATTACAGTTATAACAGGCGCTCCCGAAGGGTTTGGAGTGAAAAACCCAAGAGGCTATTTTCGCGACAGAGTCCGGATTTCCTATCTCGTGAATGGCAGGGCCGGACAACTGGAGTTTAAAAACGGTGAGAAAGTCAACCTGTACCAGGCCATCATTGAAAAGGACGAGAAGCAACTTAAAGAAGTGCCGCCGGAAGAAATGAAGGTTCCGGGAGATCCACCTGCAACCAGTTCGACTGAAAAGCCGTCGGTTGCTGCGACAAGCTGGGACAGGACCGCGATTGCTCGTCCCGAGTTTGCCAGCAGGCCCAAGAATTTTGAGAAAACGCTGTCAACCGTTCAGGGTTTGATGATTCAGGAAACGGGTGCGGGCCAGCAGTTCGGCATGGCTGTGGATGTCATTGTCCAGGTGAGCGAGCAGGACCGGAATCCGGCTGATTTTCAGCATGGCGACAAGATTGGCAAGGAGATGAGAATCTCGATGGAAGAGGCCATCCGCGCTGTCCGCGCAAGGTACCCTAACTGGGAAGAGCGGAGTGTTCGTTTCAGTTTCGGTGACAAGTATTCGGAAATGGGAGGAGGATCAGCAGGCGCCACTTTTGCCCTGTTGACGATTTCCGTTCTGGAAGGGTTCGAGATTGACCCTGATTTCGCAGTCACGGGCGACATCCTGGTCAACTGGAAAGTCAAAGGAGTCGGTGCCATTCCGGCGAAGATTCGGGGAGGCATCACGGACAAGAAAAAAATCGTGGCGATTCCCGCCGAGAATGCCGAATCGGTCAGTGACGTGATGGTGAAGTATCCACTGGAAACGCTTTGGCAACTCCAGATTTTCTCTACACCGGATCTTCAGACTCTGACTGGAATTGCCCGTACTGACCGCGCCACCGAACTGACAGAAGCGATCGGCCTGTTCACAACACTGCAGAAACAGCTGGAGGCGGGCGGCGAGAAATTGCTCACTGATCCATCGGTCCGGGAACAACTGGAACGCATTGTTAAACTGGCTCCCCATCATGAATCTGCAGTCCATTTGCTTATGGTCTGCAACGGAAACCGCCCCACCCAGTTGTCGCGAAGTGAGTCTCTGAGGGAACTGGGCATTTTGATGAAACCCGTAGACGACATCCTCTGGGGCGTCAGTCAGGAAAAACTCAAGTCGGTTTCGACGACCCGAGTCGGCGAGATGCTGGATGAAGTCGAAAAGTTTCTCAACATCTGCCACACCGACGTGGTACCCGCCGGCAAACAGTTCGACCGCTATCTGGACTCGGTCAGGCGACTCATCAACAGCCCCAACAACAACTCCTACAGCACCTTTGACAAGCACCGGATGGAGTTGATCGAACAGTTCCGAAAGATTTCGGTCAACCGCGAAATGATGGAGGTCCTGTTGCGGCATTAGCGGGACCGCGTCCGAACGCGCCGGGGTGGATCCAGATACCGGAGGGCCTGCGCTCTTTCGCTACCTTTGATTTTGGTTGCGAAATGCTCTCTGGCGGCGGCGGGTGCCGGCGACTGTGGCGATACCCAACAGACTCAGGGCAAACGTCGCGGTGGAGGGTTCCGGTATGACGCTGGTGGCCAGGAGGATGATGTTGTCGATCCGGTTGTGCCCGCCATTGGACGTGGCACCGTTGAAAGTCATGCGAAAGTAAACTGTGGCCGCCCCGTCCAGCTGGTCCATTCCGGACAGGTCGAACGACTGGACAGTCCAGTTGCCCTCGGTCGGGTCAAAGGCGGAGCCAAGATCGAAAAACGTGGAACCGTCCAGCGACCAGCTGACCTGGTTGGAATCAAATCCGTGTCCGAGTGAATCAAGCGACCGGTAGGTCGCCAGTGACAGGACCGGGTCGAGGTAGTTGGTCAGGTCCACCTGAACCTGCATGTACCTGTTATTGTTGGGGATCTGCGCCGGGGACTGTGTCGCATTGTTTTCACCGATTCCCCCCTGCAGGGTCAGCGACAGACCCGCTGCGGCAGTTCCCTTGTAACCGTTGATTTGGGTACCAGCCAGCGCGGTGATCCCGCGATTGTTGCCGTCATTGTCGATTTGCCATCCGGGATCAACGGTCAAAGTGCCCGCGCCCAAATCGGCGCCGTAGCTGTAGCCTCCCGTTTCGCCGAGAGTCAAACCATTGTTGAAATCCCAGTTGGCAACGAGACCGTCGGCACAACCGGACTGTGGAGGAACGGCCAGGGTGCAGGCAGCAAACAGGCCATAAACAAGGGCAAGGCGCAGGGACAACATGATGTGGGTCTCCGATATTTCTGCAAAATGAACCTGGATGTGAATCTGAGTGATTTCGCCAGGCGTTTTGTCCAGAGCTTCCGCCGAAACAGCTTCGGCCTGTGCAAAAGTTCGCGAGACAATTAGCAGTCCCTGACGCATGGCGAAAGAGCATTTTTTTCCAGAAGCAATGTGGCAGCATGCGCGCACCCGGATAAAGTCCGGAAAGCCGGGCGATGCCGGGCTGATCTTCCGGCAGATCGCCAGGACAGCAGCCGGCAGATGCGTCAAAAGTGCCCGGGTGGAATGAATGCCGTGCAATTGGCACAATAGTGGCAGCGTCCCGAAATTCGTCACCCCGTTTTTGCTGAAACCCATTGCGCACATGAGTGCTTCTGCCGCCAGTCTGCTGGAGACTTTTCCCAATCCCGGTCCGGGACGGGACTACACCATCGAAATTCGCTGTCCGGAATTTACCAGCGTCTGTCCCAAGACCGGCCAGCCCGATTTCGGGGTGTTGCTGCTGAGCTATGTTCCGGACCAGGAGTGTGTGGAGCTGAAGAGCCTGAAGCTGTACCTGCAGAGCTATCGCGACCGTGGGATTTTCTACGAAGCCGTCACCAACGAGATCCTCGACGACCTGGTCCAGGTCCTGCGGCCGCGGTCGGCGACTTTGACAGCCGATTTCAGCCCACGGGGCGGGATTACGTCGCGGATCATTGTATCGCACCAGTCCAGCGTTTGACCGGCTGGGACAGCACACGGGTCGTCCGGGAGAAGCGAAGTGGGTTGGACCAGCGATTTTCTGATCAGTGGTTTTTGTGACGAAATCTGCGCTGACAAGCGACTGGACACGCAACTTGCCGTGTGTGCGGCGCTGGGAATGGAATACGTGACCCTGCGATTTCTGGACCTCGGCGAGGGTGTTCAGAATATATCCACGCTGACCGACTCCCAGGCTGCGACAGTGGCCTCGCGACTGCAGGAATTTGGCCTGCAGGTCAGTTCGATAGGGTCTCCGGTTGGGAAAACAAAACTTCTGGACCGCGAGGACGGAACGAAAAATGTATTTCGCCCGGCCGCTGACTATTTGCAGCGCGAGGTGCGGCGCTGTTGCGAGCTGGCGCAGAGGCTGGACTGCAAACTTGTGCGCGGGTTTTCCTTCTACCATCCGGCCGGTGAAGATCCGGCCGGGCACGTGACTGCTGCTGCCGACCGGCTGGGGCCGATTGTGGAATTGTGTGACTCATTCGGACTGACGTTTGGCCTGGAGGTGGAAGCCAATCTGGTAGGCCAGAATGGCGAACTGATTTCGCGACTGCATGGTCAGATCAGCCATCCGGCCCTGGTGCTGATCTGGGACGGAGCCAACCTCGTGACGCAGGGCTACAGCACCGGAGAAGTGATGCAGCAGTGGGAACAGATGAAACACGCAGTGGGCTGGATTCATGTGAAAGATTACCGGATGGATCCGGCCGTTCGCGGTTCATCCCCGGCGCGGCCAGGCGTGCAGGTCGATGAAGATTCGCTGAACCGGTTTGTGCCCGTTGGCGAAGGCGACAGCGGATACGATGTCATACTGCGCGATGCGGCGATTCAAATGGATGCCTGGCGACAGCGGCTGGAGTCGCGGGGAATTCCCGGCATCTTTCTGGATCTGGAACCGCATGTTGCGGGGGGTGGCCAGTTCGGGGGCTACAGCGGAGCCGACGGTTTCGGCAGAAGTTTCCGGGCGCTGGTGCAGATGCTGGTGGCCAGCGGGAGCGGCTGTCGGCTGCGTGGTTGACGCAGTGCGACCGGCGAGGAGACGCACTGCGGGGGCGACCAACCACGCGGCCGCGCCGGACTGGGGACTGTGGGCCTCCCAGACGTTGGTCAAGATTTACGAATTGGGTTGACGGGCCGGCTTGCGGCCTTTCTTCATCAGGTTTTCTGTGGCGTACCGGTAACCGGCGAATCCGGCACCGGCCAGGCAGATGCCCGACATGACATAGAACATGGTGCCCAGCGAAGAACCGAGCAGACCAAACACGATTGAGCCAATCAGGCCGCCGGCGGCGGCAACCAGTTGCGCGGCGTGCATGGATTTTCTGGCGTTTGCCTGGAAAACATCAACGGCACCCCGGGTGTGCTGGTTGGCGAGTTCGCGAAGCGCGTTGATGTTGACGGATTTTTCCGGTGCCTGGGATTTGGGCAGGAAGTCTTCTTCCCGCAAAGGTTCGAGGTAAACCGGCTGGGAATCGGCTGTAGTGGGAACAGGTGTTGCGCTAACCGGTTTGGCGACTGGTGCCGCCGGCCTGGTCGCCGCTGCCGGAGCGGGACCCGCGGCCCCTCCCCGCAGTCGTGTCATCAACTGGTGCATGTAGTCCTGCACATCGTCTTCGGTTTGGCAACGTGGTGCTGCCGCTGGGGGATGCTGCGAGGACGGAGAGGCCGGTTGGTGAGCGGCCTGGGGGTGGTGCGAATGCTGGTTGTTTTCTGCATCTTCTTCGAGGTGCAGATCTTTCAGGAAAGCGGCGGATGCGAATCCCGAGAGCGGGGACCTGGGGCTGGATGAAGGTGCCTTTTCGGCTGTTACGGACATGGAGTCACCTGAGTTTGAAAGATCCGGGGAAGTCAATTGGTTGTTTTCAGTTTGGGGAAGTTCCGGCGGGACAACTTCCGGCGCGGCGGGACTGTGCTGGACAAATTTCATCAGCGTGGTTCCGGTTTCGGTCGTCGCCTGCGGGTCCGCGGAAAGGTCGGAACCGCAGTTTCCAACCAGCTGGTCCTCAAAGCTGGTCGCGTTGAGGGAAAGCTGTTCTGCAGGTTCACTGGCTGGCTGAATTTCTTTGCTTGCGAGGACACGCTGCAACTGGGCTCGCAACAACTCCAGCTTTTCCATGTTGGTCTCTTCGATCGTGTTGCGTACGAACTCGTCCTGGCCATTCTGGTCGCTGGCCGCGGCAGCCTGGACGATTTCACGGTCGTAACCGGCGATCGCAGAATCAGGCGCGACCGGCCATTCGGTCAGGGGTTGTGAAGGTACCGAACTGGCCTGGATGTCAACTAACGGGGTGGAGTCATCACTCTTTTCCGCAACGGGTTCGATGGAGAAAAGAGCGGATTGTCCATTGTGAGCCGATTCGTAAACCGATTCAGCGAAGTTTCGTTTGCCGGAAGCGCCCTCGTTACTGGCCGACACGGATTCGGACTGGTCCGCAGCGGACTCGAGGCTACTCCCCGCGACGGTCTCTGGAGACTCCGTTGGCAGCAACGGTTGTGGCAGGTCCTGCAGGACAATGGTGACGACCGGATCCCCGCTTGCCGCAGATGCTGTTTCAACGGCTGTTGCAGATGGCTGGTCGACAGGATCGATCCCGGCAACAGGTGGAAAGGCAGTTTCCGGTTGTGGTTGCGGTCCCCGTTCCCCGGGAGTGATCGCCGCTTCCGGCGGATGGTCCGGGGTGGTTTGCAGCGCAGGAATTGCTTCGGGAATCCCGGGCAGGCAAGGAGCTTTCGGGCTGGACTGGCCGTCCGACAGGGAGAGCATTTCCAGTCCCAACAGGTCTTCGTCGGAAAGCGATTTGAAACAGGGGCCCTGCGATATGGCACAGTCCGTGTCCGAAGGTTTGCGCAGCCGTGCGAGGATCGCTTCCAGTGATGGGGCGGAGTCCTGATGCTCCTGCGGCGACAGCCGGGACGGATGGTCGCGGTCGTCGGCAGGCGTTGCAGATTCAGGCTGCACGCCGACACCCTCAGTTGCGGGATGTCCGCTTTCTTCGTGGATTTGAAGGGACTCCAGCTGCTGACAGAGACCATCCAGCAACTGGTTGACTGAATCGAGGCATCCGTTCACGTCGACTTGTTCGGTTGTGACGATGTCGCTGCAGTAGTGACGAACGGTTTTCAGACGGCGAACAGCCTGATGCAGTTTGGTTTTCAGTGGTTGGGAGTTTGCAGTTTCGGACATTTCGCTTTGCCGTAGGAAAAAGACCATGCGTGAAAGACTCATAACGAAATAGGTCGATCTTGCCCAATGGTCAAATTCCTTTCGTCCCGGAACGGACTGTTTGACAGACCCGGCCATCACAATCATTCGCGCCGGTTTAACCGGTGTATCCGGAGCGGACCAGTCCGGACCGTCGGCCACATCTGTGCGGAACTGCAGGTTGCCGGGACGGGATCCGGAAGCGGAGACTGCCGGGGCAGAGTTCTGGATTCAGGTCTGCACAAGCCGGCAACTTTCCGGTTTACGCAAATATTTCCGGACTGGGGGCAAATCAGGTTCTATAGTTCCCGGCTCCCGAATATCGCCCACGGAATGACAGGACTGCTCGCCCGGCATGTCACTCCAGTTTCGAAGAGCTTTTTTGAATTCAACCCACAGCCCCCAAGGATCGCCCGTCAATGGCCCGCAAACAAAAATTCTCCCGGCTTGAGGAAGTTCTTCACCAGCGGCGCGACGCCCTGCGCCAGGCGCTGGCCGGTGACGACAGTCTGCTGCGTGAAATCTCCCAGCGGAGTGGCGGCGACGAAGCGGATTTTGCTCTCGATTCTGCCTGCCTGGAGGTCGGCAGCCAGCTGATCGAGGTCGCTTCACGCGAACTGGCCAGCGTCGAAAACGCCCTCGCCCGGCTGAAAATCGGCAAATACGGCAAATGCGAAGCCTGCGGCGGCAACATTCTCGCGGCCCGCCTGGAAGTGCTGCCGTACGCCACTTCCTGTATCGAATGCCAGCGCAATCTCGAAAATCGCAGCTCCCGGAACGGTCGCAGTACCGACTGGAGCCGAATTCTCGAACAGTCTCCCGACGAGATCCGTATCTCGGACCTGGATATCAATATTTCCTGACCCTTACAACCGGTACTGCTCCGGAAAAAATGAGCCCCCGCATCGACTCAGGGACTCCTTTTCCCAACTTCCGGATGTTAGTTTTGAACTGGTTCTGACTTCACTGATGTTTGTACTGGCAACTCGCATGGCACAATCGATCCGCTTTGGCAACAGCAGCAACTCCCCGCTCCGGACCGCGGCACTGACGGTTGTTCTGGTTGCATTCGCTGTCACTCCGGTCTGTGGGCAGGAAATGCTCAGCGTTTCGGCGACCCCCCTGGCGCGCAGCGAAAAAGTCTACGCCGAACTGGCCGTTCATGCCGATGCCCTGTCCGGACAACACAGTCTGCTGAAACAGCTGGTCGCAACCTGCCAGCCGTCGGTGGCCCATATCGAGGCCCGCAAATCCGCGGCGGCCTCCGCCAGCGGCACCCAGGTCTCCAGCAATCGCGGACCCGTCATCGAAGAAGCCGGATCGGGCGTCGTGATCAGCTATCGCGGTCGCCTGTTTGTGATCACCAATTACCATGTCGTGGATGGCGCCCGACTGGAGGACATCAGCCTGACCGTTGATGAAACGATGGTCCGTGCCACGGACATACGCAACGATGCCGAATCGGACCTGTCCGTCCTGCTGCTGGAAGAAACCGACCTCCCCCCTGCCCTGCTGGGCAATAGCGACAACGTTGCTATCGGTGAGTACGTGACTGTCATCGGCAGCCCGTTCGGACTCAGCCACTCCGTCAGCCACGGGATCATCAGCGCCAGCAACCGCCGCGACCTGGAACTGGGACCCCAGGGAGTGATTTACCAGGATTTCTTCCAGACCGACGCTTCGATCAACCCCGGCAACAGCGGTGGACCGCTGCTCAACATGCGGGGTGAAGTGATTGGCATCAACACCGCAATCGCCAGCAATTCCGGCGGCAGCGACGGCATCGGATTTGCCATTCCGATCAACATGGCCATGCGGATCGTGACCGACCTGATCGACAATGGCTATGTTCGCCGCGGCTACCTCGGTGTCTCGATGGACAGTCACTTCACACCCGATGTGGCCCGGTCACTCGGACTGAGAAAAACCGGAGGCACGCGCATCACGGCTGTTACTCCCGGATCACCCGCCGACGCAGCCAAACTGGTGGCCGGAGACGTGATCCTCGAATTCGGTGGCAAAAAAATCGGCAGCGACTCGCATCTGGTTACCGTGGTCAGCCTCGCCAGAATCGGCGACACCGTTCCCATGAAAGTTTTCCGCAACGGCCAAACCATCACGCTCAACGTCGTCGTCCAGCAAAAACAGAAAAACAGCAAGGACGGCTAGTATTCCGTCACAGGTCAATTTTCGGGTAGTGGACGAGGCTACGAGTCCTTTTCATTGCAACTTCGCGGGGGACTCG
>JBGSVU010000805.1:0-5961 GCA_041752775.1 Pirellulaceae bacterium
GGCGGCCTGACACTACCAGAGGAAATGCAAATGAATGAAACCAGAACCATCGCAATTGTTCAGGCGAGAATGGGCAGCCAGCGCTTTCCCGGAAAAATCCTGCAACCGATTCTCAACCGTCCCATGCTGGAGTGGGTCCTCCGCCGCGTGGGTCGGGCAAAAACCATTGATGAAGTCATCATCGCGACAACCACCAGCATCGTCGACGATCCAGTCGAGTTCTGGTGCCAGCAGAACGGCTATCGCTGGTTTCGCGGACCGGAAAAGGACGTGCTCGACCGGTATGTCCAGGCAGCGGCCTGGTGCAACGCAGACCACGTGGTTCGGATCACGGCCGACTGCCCCCTGGTCGATGCCGGCATGATTGATGAAGTGGTGGGGCACTTCCACCAGGATCCCCAATGCGAATGGTGCAGCAACTTCTGGCCGGAGCGGCACTATCCACGCGGTCTGGATGTGGAATGCTTCAGCCTGGATTGTCTGCGCCGCGTCAATGAACTGGCGGACACTGCTGAGTTGCGCGAACATGTAACACTGGCGATTTATCGCAACCCAAAGGAATTCCGGATCAGCACGGTCTGCCATGCCGAAGACCTTTCGTACCTCCGCTGGACCGTGGACACGCCCGAAGACCTGGAACTGGTACGGACGATTGCCGCCTGGTTCGGTAACGACGAGTTTTCGTGGCGTCAGGCCGTGGACGCCTGTCGTCGCAACTGGCACTGGAACCGACTGAATGCCAACATCCAGCAGCGGGCCGCCTGATTCGCCGGCAGGCGCGTCATTTCCCAGGGCTGTCCCAGGGCCCGAAGCTGATGGCCAGGCCAGTGGCACGCTGGTGTTGTGGGCCGATTCTGGGCCGGGGATAGGTGCCGGGCACCTGATGCGAATGGTGGCACTGGGACAGGCCTGGCTGCGGCTGGCGATGGAACCCGGTTCGCCCGGGAATGCGATTGCGTCTGAGGCCGCGCAGCGCTCGGCCGTCGGCAGCGTGGTTCTGCTGGCTGCGGAACTGCCGATGGAAATTCTCCAGCCGCATGTCGCCGGTTTCGAGCTTAGGCAACTGGCCACTGCTGGCGACAACATCGGCCT
Source organism: Pirellulaceae bacterium (assembly GCA_041752775.1). Taxonomy (GTDB): domain Bacteria; phylum Planctomycetota; class Planctomycetia; order Pirellulales; family Pirellulaceae; genus BJ22. Next base: position 1,093 of record JBGSVU010000805.1, read on the forward strand.
GCAGGCCGAGGAAGTGCTCTCGTTTGCCGCACAACGCCAGGCAGCCTGGTTGGCAATCGACAGCTACCAGATCGGCATGGAGGCGGAAACATGTCTGGTGAATTCAGCGGCACCGATTCTGATGCTGGACGATTCCGGCGGAGCGGCCAGGACTTTTGCCGAAGTCACCGTCACGCCGCATTCGGTTCAATTGCCGTGGACGGAGTCGTTTCGGGAAACAGGTGGATGGCAAATGGCGGGTCTGAAGTTTGTTCCGGTCCGCGAGGAGTTCCGGCGGACCCGGAAAACAACGGAAAACAGGCCGATTTCATCGCCGGAAAATCCTCCCGGTATCGTCACGATTACCATGGGAGCGGCTGATCCAGAACGGGTGGCCCAGAAGATTGCCGCTGCGTTGTCGGCATGCACAACCCGCGGGCCGCTGACGATACGGATATTGACCAGGTCGGACAGGGTATCGGAGGTTTTTGCGAATTCCGGGTTGGTGATCAGTGCGGGCGGATCGACGCTTTATGATTTGGCCTGCCTGGGCATTCCTTCGATCGCGGTTGGTATTGCCGACAACCAGAAAATCGTAATCGAATCGATGGTTGCCGCCGGAGCGACGGTCGCTGGCGGATGGTCGACAACTCTCGGCTGCGACCGGATTCTGGAGTTGACTGACGAAATTCTGGCGAGGACGACAGTTCGTCAGCGGATGCGGGAAGCGGGTCGGGCCCTCGTCGATGGTGAGGGAGCGGACCGGATCGTGGCGCGGATGCTGGCGGGGAAATTGCGGATGCGGCCCGCCGTTGGGGCAGATTCGGAGGGACTTTTCACACTACGAAACGATGAACAGGTCCGCGCGAACAGCCGCACCACCGGCGCCGTGGTATGGCCCACGCATCGAGAGTGGCTGGAGCGGACCCTGGCGGACCCACTGCGGGCGCTGTGGGTTCTGGTCGATGACCGGGACAGGATCGTTGGCCAGTCGCGAATGGACTTTGATTCCGCTTCAGGAAGCGGTACGATCAGTATTGCCCTGGACGGGACCTTGCGTGGAAAATCCGTGGCATCCGGTTTTTTGCGCAAGACGATCTTGGCATCGATGCAGGATGGGGCGAAATTTTCAGGAATGAAAGAAGTCCACGCCGAAATCCGCCATGAAAACCTTGCGTCCAGGCAGTTGTTTCATTCGCTCGGGTTCCTGCCGCGGTCGCGCGGCGAATCAGACAGGAGTGAAGACTCAAACCGGAGTGAAGACGGGTTTGTCAGGTACCGGCTGGAATTGCCGGCCGGATAATTTTTTGACCGGAAGAATTGCAGCCTAGTGCGACTGAAAGGGGTCTTGTTGTCCAGCTCATTTATTACCATCCACCGGCGTCGAATCGGTCCCGGATTTCCGGTTTACATTATTGCGGAGTTGTCCGCCAATCATCGGCAGAGTTATGAGCGGGCGGTGGAGCTGGTACATGCGGCGCATCAGGCGGGAGCCGATGCAGTCAAACTGCAGACGTACACGCCCGACACGATCACCATCGACTGCGACAACGAGTATTTCCGGATTCAGCAGGGGACCTGCTGGGATGGAAAGAGCCTGTACAACCTGTATGAGGAGGCTTTCACGCCCTGGAACTGGCAACCGAAGCTGAAAACAGTTGCCAACGACCTTGGGATGGACCTGTTTTCGTCTCCCTTTGATGCGACGGCCGTCGAGTTTCTGGAACAGATGAATGTGCCCGCCTACAAGATCGCATCGTTTGAAATCGTCGATGTACCGCTGCTGAAAAAAGTTGCCGCGACACGACGGCCGGTGATCGTTTCGACGGGGATGGCGAACCAGCAGGAGATCCGGTTGGCGTTGGACACGTTGCGGGCGGGCGGTTGTGACCAGATTGCCCTGCTGAAATGCACCAGTGCCTATCCTGCCAGCGCGGACTCGATGAACCTGCGGACGATGGCCGACATGGCCCAGCGTTTTCAGACACCGGTTGGATTGTCGGATCATTCGATGACCAGTGAAGCGGCGGTGGTTTCGGTCGCGCTGGGGGGCTGTATCGTGGAAAAGCACCTGACGCTGGACCGGTCGGAAGGCGGCCCGGACAGCGGATTCTCCCTGCAGCCAGAAGAGTTCGCCGAAATGGTTCGCGCGGTTCGGACTGCCGAGCAAACACTCGGATCGGTGCATTATGGCGTCAACCATATGGACCGCGCCAACCGGAATTTCCGCCGTTCCCTGTTCGTGGTGCGGGACATCGCGGCAGGAGAGCCATTCACCAGTGACAACGTCCGTTCGATTCGGCCGGGTCATGGGCTGGAGCCCGTACATTTTCCGACCGTGCTTGGCCGACGGGCGGCGGCCGGGTTGTCGCGGGGCACGCCGTTGCAGTGGAAGCACGTTTCCTGACGCTGTGTTTCCGGGAGCAACCCGGGGATTCCCGGATCCGTTATGAATGGGTAACGCAGCGGCCAGTCTGCTTGATGCCTCGTCAGGCACCAGGACCATGCCGCGACTGCCAGCATTTGGGCTGCGGCAAATTCGGGCTGCAACTTGAGCGAATTGGCCCCTTTTCGGGGAATTGACCTTGCTAACGACAGTGGCCGGAAGTTAGCCTGCTGCCAGTGTTTCCCGGAAGAATCGTCTGTTCTGACGGAAACGGATTTCCCGCCCATCGTGGCGGGGAGTGGACACGTTGACACGGAAGTCGTCAGAGACCCATGAAAAATCTTAACCGGGCGCTACGGATGGCGCTGCGTTACCGCTGGTCGATCATCGGCTCGTTTCTGTGCTCGGTGATGGTCGCCCTGTGCTGGGGTATCAATCTCGGTGCGGTCTATCCGTTCGTCGAAGTCGTCCTGCACAACAAAACGCTGCAACAGTGGGCCAGCGAGCGGATTGAAACGGGACAAAGCAATATCCTGCGGCTGGAGCAGCGGCTGGCCGACCAGCGGACTGCGGGACAGCCCGATGATTCCCGGGGCAACCATGCGATCCTGACCGAAATCGAAATGGAAAACCGGCGGATTGAATCGACCCGGAAAATCCAGCCCTGGATCGAACGTTATGCTCCCGCGGATCCTTACCGGACACTGGTCTGGATCGTCGGATTTCTTTTGCTGGCGACGTTTCTGCGGGGAGTCTTTTTGACGGGCAACATGGTATTGGTGGCCAAAGTCGGCCAGCGCACGATTCTCGATTTGCAGAATTGCGTTTTTCGAAATGTGATGAACATGGAGATCAATGAGATCGGAGTGCGCGGGACGGGCGACCTCGTGATGCGGATCCGGGGCGAAACGGGATCCATCGGCAATGCGATCACGAACCTGTTTGGCAAAACGATGCGTGAACCGCTGAAGATGATTGCCTGCCTGGCCGGTGCGGCGCTGATCAACTGGCGGCTGTTGCTTTTTTCTCTGGCGATTTCTCCGGCGGCGATTCTGGTCATGCTGGTTCTGGCCAGGTCAACCAAACGGGCCAATCGCCGGGCGAGCGAAGAATCGGCCCGGCTGATGGACCGGCTGTACCAGTCGCTGACGTACATGCGCGTGGTGAAAGCCTTTGTGATGGAGAATCATGAGCGCGGGCGTTTTCAGCTCGTGGCCAAAGACGTCTATCACCGGGCCATGAAGATTTCCTGGTACGCCGCTCTGGCCCGGGTCAACAACGAAGTGCTGGGCGTCAGCATAATCGGACTGGCGGTTCTGGCGGGGGGCTATCTGGTCCTGAATCAGGAAACCGCGCTGTTTGGAATCCGTTTGAGTGCGACAGCGATGAGTTTCGGCGAAGTCATGACGTTCTTTGCCTTCATGTGCGGCATCGCCGATCCATTGCGCAAAATGGCCGACGTCTACGGGTCGTTGCAGGCTGGCATGGTCGCTGCCGACCGGGTTTTTCCGCTGGTCGACCAGGTCCCGCTGATCCAGTCGCCGGCCCAACCAGTGGATCTGCCGGCCGGCCCACTGGCGATCGAGTTCGAGAATGTCCGCTTTTCCTATGAGGCCGGACGTGAAATTGTGCATGGGATCAGTTTTTCGATTCCGGCGGGTTCTTCGATGGCGATCATCGGACCGAACGGATGCGGCAAGAGCTCCCTGATCAATCTCGTCCCCCGGTTTTTCGACACCGACGCGGGATCCGTCCGCATTGGCGGTGTTGATGTGCGGGCGACAGGTCTGAAAAACCTGCGCAAACGGATTGGCTATGTGACCCAGCAGACCATGCTGTTCAACGACACGATCGAAGGGAACATCCGTTACGGTTCTCCGTCGGCCAGCCAGGCAGAAGTCGTCAGCGCGGCGCGCCAGGCCCATGCAGACCGCTTTATCTGCGAACTGGAAGAAGGCTACCAGTCGTCGATTGGTGAACATGGAGGCAAGCTGTCGGGTGGGCAGCGCCAGCGCCTGACGCTGGCCCGCGCGATTCTGAAAAACCCCGACGTCCTGCTGCTGGACGAAGCCACCAGCCAGATTGACCCGCACAGCGAACAACTGATCCAGCAGACCCTTCGCGAATTCATTCGCAACCGGACCACACTGATCGTTACCCATCGCCTGGAAACCCTCGACCTGGTCGACCGGATCCTCGTGATGGATGAGGGGCAAATCGTCGATATCGGCACCCATCGCGAATTGATGGCGCGCTGTGACACCTATCGGCACCTGCGTGAAATGCGAATGAAGGAGGCCGCCTGATGTCATCCGAACTGGCCAGACGCGAATATGCCAACAGCAAATTCGGGAGAGTTCGCGCGGCGACAGAAATTGTTTTGACAGAAGCCCGGGCGTTGCAGCAACTGGCAGAAAAAATCCCTGCCGATTTTTCTGCGGCGGTCGATCTGATCCTTGAATGTTGTGGGAATGTGATCGTAACCGGGATGGGAAAGGCGGGCT
>JBGSVU010000806.1:0-6046 GCA_041752775.1 Pirellulaceae bacterium
GTCTTCTGGATGGCACTTACCCTCGCCAGCGGTGCAGTTGCCCAGGAAAACTGGCCCCAGTTTCGGGGCGCGGGTGCCGCAGGCCTGGCATCGGGAAATCCGCCGCTTGAATGGAATGTCGCAGAGGGAACCAATGTCCAATGGAAAGTGCCACTGGCTGGACTGGGGCATTCCGCACCGATCGTTTGGGACGACCGGATTTTCGTGACGACGGCAGTCAATACCCTGGACGAAAAGCCTTCGTTGGCAACCGGTTGGGAAGGAGGCGCTGGCCAGCCGGCGCCGGACCAGGGGGAATGGACCTGGAAAGTGATTTGCCTCGACCGCAACTCGGGAAGGGAGATCTGGAGCCGGGATGCCCACTCGGGAGTGCCGACTATTCAGCGGCATGTGAAGGCAAGCCACGCCAACTGCACTCCCGCCACCGACGGCAAAAGCGTGGTCGCTTTTTTTGGCTCTGAAGGACTGTACTGCTACGACTTCGACGGCAAACTGAAATGGAACGTTGACCTCGGTCGTTTGCATTCTGGCCCGTACAACGCCGAAGAACTGGAATGGGGATTCGCAAGTTCACCGGTGATTCACGGAGATCACGTCATTGTACAGTGTGACTGTCTGAACACCGGCTTCGTGGCGATCCTGAATCTGGAAGACGGCGCAGAAGTCCGGCGCATCGAGCGCAAGGACGTCGCGACCTGGTCGACGCCCTGCGTACTGGAATGGAACGGCAGGACGCAGATTGTCTGCAACGGCTACAGGGAAATGGCCGGATACGACTATGAATCTGGCGAGCGCCTGTGGACTTTGCATGGTGGCGGCGACGTGCCCGTCCCCACGCCGCTGTTTCACGATGGTTTGATCTACATCAGCAACAGCCACGCCCGCAGTCACTGCTACGCCATTTCGCCCGATGCATCGGGAGACATTACTCCCGGAGATGATGACGAAGAACTTCCCCAGGGTCTGGCCTGGTTCCAGCGACGCGGCGGGTCCTACATGCCGACACCCATTATGGTCTGCGATTTGCATTACACCTGCGACGACCGCGGAATCCTGACCGTCCGCGAAACAAAGACAGGTGAAGAAGTCTACCAGCGCCGTGTCTCTGAGGCGGGCAGCAACTTCACCGCCTCCGCCGTGGCAACCCGGGATCACATGTATTTTTCCGCAGAGGCAGGAAACATTCTGGTCGTAAAAACCGGTCGCGAATACGAACTGGTTGCGACGAACACCGTCGGTGAAGTCGTCATGTCCACGCCCGCCATTGCCGGAGACCAGTTGTTCGTCAGAACCGCCGGGCACCTGGTTTGCATTTCAGACCAGGCAGAATCAAAAACCGGAAACTGAACGCGGACGACCTGCTTCTGCTCAGTCTGATTTCTGCCCCGTGCGACTTCTGCCCGACTGTCGGGTCGCCTGCAGTTGAGTCCTGAGTTTCTGCACGATCTCCGGTTGCTCAAAATAGAGGTTGGTTGTCTCGCCTGGATCGGCGTCCAGATCGTACAGCTGGCCGGGTGCGCCGGGCGCGGTTTCGGGGAGCGTGAACGGTTCCAGTCCGGCACTGCTTTCGTAGTTGTTGCCGCCGGAGCCAGTGTGGTCGAGGTATTTCCATTGGCCGCTTCGAATTGACAGGGTTCGCGCGCCGCCAAAAGCCTGTTGCAGCAGGTAGGGGCGGACCGGATGGGTGGCATGGCCGAGAAACACCGGCAGCATGTCAAAACTGTCTTCGGCCGAATCAAAGGGCAAATCGTATTCAACCACTGCTGCCAGGGTGGCCATCAGGTCGGTCAGACCCGTCAGTTGACCAGATTCCGACCCGGGTTTGATTTTTCCCGGCCAGCGGGCCATGAATGGTACGCGGTGGCCTCCCTCCCACTGGTCGCGCTTGACGCCGCGCCACGGCCTCGCCCCGTCGTGGTCGTGGTCGGCACGCATATGAATCACACTGGTGGTTTCCGGTCCGTTGTCACTGGTGAACACAACCAGCGTATTGTCCGCGACACCCAACCGTTCGAGCGTGGCGAGCAGTTCACCGACGATCCAGTCCAACTCGTGAATAAAATCGCCGTGCGGTCCGGCACCGGATTTGCCTTTGAATGGGTCAGCCGGAAATGACGGCAAATGCACAGCCTGAGACGAATGGAACAGAAAAAATGGTTTGTCCGGCGCGGTGCGAACGTGATTTTCCAGAAACGCCTGGCTCTTCCGCAGAAAAACCAGATCGACTTCCTCCATGTTGAAATCCGGCGCGATCATCCCGCCCCGGCAATCATTTGCGAAGGGATGTTTTGGCAGCCCGGATTTGTCGATGCGGGCAACCGGTGGAACCGGAATCCGGTCGCCATCGATAAACGCGTATAGCCAGTCGGTGGTTGGGCAGCAGGCGGTGCCGAAAAATGAATCAAAGCCGTGATCGGCTGGTCCGCCCGCGATTCGCCGCGAGAAATCGACCTGTTCAACAGCTGCGACTCCTTTGTCCTGAACCGCATTTCCGTCGCTGTCAAAAAACGTCAAGCCGACATGCCACTTGCCCACTGCCGCCGTTGTGTATCCTTTTTCGCGCAGCATCTCCGGCAATGTCAGTCTTTCGGCTGCAATCAGGGATGGGCCACCGACACCGGCAAAAACAGTTCCGCCGCGCGGCACCCGAAAAGCCATCTGTCCGGTCATCAGGCTGTAACGGGTCGGCGTGCAAACTGTCGCAGGGCTGTGAGCGTCGGTGAACCTGATTCCATCGCGTGCCAGCCTGTCGATATTGGGCGTCGCGACCCGGCACCTGTCGTTGTAACACCCGACGTCTCCGTAACCGAGGTCGTCCGCCAGAATCAGGACGATGTTGGGAAGCTCGTTGGCCCGCAGCGAAGAGTATCCCGGCACAACAGGCAACACAAAAAGTGTCACCAGAAAAAGCTTCGCCCAGCAACACAGCCTCCCTTTCGCATTTGACAAAACTTGCGGTTTCATGACAGGGGATTTTCCTAAAAAGGCAGGTTTGACCGACTGGATGCGGGAAAACTGGTGCAAGGCCACCGGTCGTCAACTGACTATGAGCCAGAGCCGGGATTCAGTTCAAACATCATCTCGATTTCGCAGATGGCGCCGCGGGGCAATGAAGACATTCCGACCGCGGCACGTGCTCCCTTGCCGTTGTCTGCGCCAAATACATCGACAAACAACTGGCTGCATCCGTTGATCACTTCGGGATGCCGGGTGAAGTCGTCGGTACTGTTGACCATGCCGGTCGTCTTGACCAGACGGCGGACCCGGTTGAGCGAACCCAGCTCGTGTCGCAGCGTGGCCAGCAAGGCAATTCCGCATTGGCGGGCGGCTGCGGCCGCCTGATCGACATCCACGTCCCGGCCCGCCTTGCCGGTCATCACTTGCCCATCCGCTCCCGCCGGCAAGTGCCCGGAAAGGTAAGCCATGTTGCCAACGACGACGATTTTTCTGTAAATCGCCAGAGATGCTGATGGCTCCGGCAGATTCAGTCCCAGTTCCACCAAACGTTTTTCGGCATCGAGTTCAGAATCCTGTTCCTGTCGCAAGTGCGAGTCAGGCTGGTTCCTGTTTGGCGTCTGCAAAATGGCGACGAAGGCAGCCACGGTAACGAAACCGGTGAACCCAAAAAAAACATTGCGAATCATGTGAGACTCCAGGGTAATTGTCGCTGGTGGCACTGCGATCAAAAAACGCAGAACGCGACGATCCGTGAACCGTCCATTCAAAAGACGAAAAAACCAGTCGTTGGCCGAACGGAGCTGGCATCCGGTCCGCAGCGGTCCGGCGAAACCGGACGCTGGCGGGTTCCGGAAAACTTGTGTTTTCTGGCAACATGCGGAATTTTACTGTCGCCTTTCCCTCTGCGAAAGCTGCGGAAATCTGTTCGCTTGCCGGTCGCGGAGCAGCGCAAGCTGCCCGGCCCCCAGTCGAGCGTCGCAATTTCACCGGACGGCTCGCGCCGTTCCGCTACGGCCAATTGGTGCTGCCCACTCGCCCAATCGGTGCCGCCCACCTATTTCCACCTATTTCCAATCGGTGTCACCCTCCTATTTCCACACCTATTTCCCACCGAATTCCATGCCCCCAGCAAGCAGCCCAACCAGCGCCGGTAGCGGAGCAGCGCAAGCTGCCCGGCCCCCAGTCGAGCGTCGCAATTTCACCGGACGGCTCGCGCCGTTCCGCTACGGCCAATCGATGCCAATCGGTGCTGCCCTACCATTTCCGGTGATTTCCCATCTCCGCTGGGATCTTCATTTGTGAAGTCCTGAAGCGCGGTCAGTTTGTTTGCACCGGACTGATTTTATCGCTGTCTGTCAGTGCAATGCCCCACGTTCGAACCTCGTTGCCAGGGGGAATGAGGGACCGGAAAGTCTGCCACGGTTTGCCACGGTTTGACGCGGCCTGCGACAGGGAACCCGGGATTGTCGACATGCCGGAATGCGACTGGATACAATACGATTTCATCATCAGCACCATTTGTACTGAGGTCATTCATGCCCCGTCGCAATCTGGTTTTTTTGACCCTTGTCGTGTTGGCTGTCGTTGCAGTCTGCCATTGTCAGAACCGCACTCTCGCTGATGAGCCGTCGCGCAAAACAGACCGTCCAAACGTGGTCATGATCGTCATCGACGATCTGAATGACTGGGTCGAGCCGCTGGAGGGGCATCCCCAGGCGCGGACGCCCTATATGAATACGCTGGCCAGCCTGGGAGTCACGTTCGAGAACGCGCATTGCCAGGCTCCGCTGTGCAACCCGTCGCGAACCAGCGTCCTGACCGGACTCCGCCCAACGTCCACGGGCATTTACGGTTTGGAACCCTGGTTTCGAAATGTCGAACCCCTGCAGGATCTGGTCACGCTCCCGCAGTATTTTGCGCGGCATGGCTATCGGACCTTTGCCGCCGGAAAAGTTTTTCACGGAGAATCGGCCCGAACGGGCGAACCTGCCGAGTTTGATATTTGGGGACCAGCCGCATCGGTCGGAGCCAAACCGGATGCAAAACTGATCCCGCCAACTCCGAATGGCAATCATCCGTTGATGGACTGGGGTACCTTCCCCCACCGCGACGAGGAGAAGGGGGACCATCAGATTGCTGCGTGGGCTGCCGAACAGATTGCGGCCATGCCTGGGGACCAGCCGTTTTTCATGGCGGTTGGATTTTCATTGCCCCATGTCCCGTGTTATGCGACCCAACAATGGTTTGATCTTTTCCCGGAGAATGGGCTGAAACTGCCCCCGATTCTGGAAAATGACCGGGACGACATTCCGGACTTTGCCTGGAACCTGCACTGGTCGCTTCCCGAGCCGCGACTGAGCTGGCTTGTGGAGCACAATCAACTCAAGTCATTGACCCGTTCTTACCTTGCCTCGATCGCCTTTGTGGACAACCAGGTTGGACAGGTGATGCGGGCTCTGGACAAATCGAAACACGCAAACAACACGCTCATCGTGCTCTGGTCGGATCACGGCTGGCACCTCGGTGAGAAAGGGATCACCGGCAAGAATTCGCTTTGGGAACCATCGACACGGGTACCGTTGTTCATCGTTGGGCCGGGCGCGAAACGGGGCGGCAAATGTGATCAGCCCGTGGAATTGCTGGACATCTACCCCACGCTGACTGACCTCTGTGGATTGCCGGAAAAAGAAGGCCTCGAAGGCATCAGCCTCCGTCCGCAGCTGGAGAAACCCAATACTTACCGCAAGCGACCGGCGATCACCACTCACAATCCAGGCAATCACTCGGTCCGCGACGACGGATGGCGCTATATCGTTTATGCGAACGGATCGCAGGAACTCTACGACATGGGTACCGATCCGCACGAGCATTACAACCAGGCCAAACGCCCCGACATGAAATCGCAACTGGAAGAAATGCACGCCTTTGTTCCCAAAGACAATGCCCCGCTCGCTCCCGGCAGCACACACCGCGTCCTCTGGAAAGAAGGCAATCAATGGATGTGGGAAGGGAGGCCGATCGTGCGGGAAGAGCTGCAACGGTAACTACGGACCGGTGCGGCCGGACCGGTGCGATCGAAGGATTACGG
>JBGSVU010000807.1:0-2425 GCA_041752775.1 Pirellulaceae bacterium
TGCTGTTTCTGCCGATCCTGTTGCCCGTCCTGATTGGTGACAACCGGGTCTACATGTGGGTCGCCGAGGGGTGGACGGCACATGGTGGGCATGGTCCGATCGTCTGGCTGGAGGAATTGAAACGGAGCTATCTGTCCAGTGGCTTTTTCGGTATCCGGATCGTGGCGTATTTTGCGACCTGGGGCCTGATGGCCTGGTTTTTCCTCAGCAACTCCCTGTTGCAGGACCGGACAGGTGATCCAAAAATCTCGCTGAAAATGCAGCGTCGCAGCACATGGATCATGATCCTGTTCGCGGCGACCCTGGTGTTTTCTTCTTTTGACCTGGAAATGTCGCTGGCCCCGCTCTGGTTCAGCACCATGTTCCCGGTCTACTTTTTTGCCGGTGCATTCCTGAGCGGACTGGCGGCCATTATTCTGACATCGATTCTGCTGCAGCGCAGTGGCCGGGTGACGGACGAAATTACGACCGAACATTACCATGACCTCGCGAAATTCTCGTTCGCGTTTGTGTTTTTCTGGGGCTACATTTCCTTCAGCCAGTTCATGCTGATCTGGTACGCCAACATTCCGGAAGAGACTTTCTGGTATGCCTACCGGATCAACGCCCAGGGCGGCCAGTGGACCGGGTGGCAGACGCTGTCGCTGGTGTTGCTGTTTGGCCATTTGTTCATTCCTTTCCTCGGGATGATGGCCCGCACCGTTCGCCGCAACAAAACCTATCTGTTTTTTGCCTCGATTTACCTGCTGGTCTTTCACTGGATCGACCACCTCTGGATCGTCATGCCCGAATCGACCGCCGATCACGTTTTCAATTTCAGCTTCCTGATTGACATTCCGGTCGCCATTGGGCTGATCGGTTTGTACATCACGCTGTTTGCCCTGATCGCAGGCGACCGGCCGCTGGTTCCGAAACAGGATCCGCGGATGAAAGACGCCCTGAACTACCACAACCACTAGCAGAATTTCCGTTCATCGTTTCGCACTGACTGGTGCAGGATTGCAAATATGGCACACACTCAAACCTCCGAAGCCGTCCACGCCGAAGGGCACGCAAGCGGGCGGCAGCGACCTGTCTACGACGATATCAATGTGTCCGTTCTCGTACTGGTGGGAATCATCAGCACGATCGTGACGTTTCTGATCATCGCGTTTGTGCAGGGGCTGGCCTACCACATGGAAAACAGCTATCTCCGTGCCACGGCATCGGATAACTACAGCCTGGTCACGTCGGCCGACGTGATCAAAAAACAGAAAAATCTGCTGGATGGAAGCGAAGGCGGAGCGGCCGTTCCGATCAACCAGGCGATGGACCTGGTGGTTCGCGAGTACAGCAAAAACCAGGCGGGGGCCGAATCCCCAGGCAACGCAGCGGCGGGAGCGCAGGGGCAACCGGCTGCTGAAGGCGCCGGGCACTGAGCGAGTGGGGGACGGCGGGATGCTGGCATTTCGCCTCGCCTGTGCGCCCGAAAACCGACAGAATGTCGCATGCGGGTTGTCACGGGGCAGTTACAGCTGATGATTGAACATGAGTGAGCCGGCGCAGGGGAATACCTGGCCTGATTCGAAACTGATAAGTACCTGACATGAAATTGTTTGCAAACATCCTGATATCCGTAGTGCTGGGAGGCGCGATGATGTGCGCTGTCCCTGCGCGGGGTCAGGTTGCATCGAACAAATTGCCGGCGGCGGAAGAGGGGATCGGCGTCGACCCGCAACTGGGTGCGATCCTCGATGGCAGGCTGGAGTTCGACGACGCCGACAACCATCACCTGCAGCTGGCTTCGCTGCTGGACGGTCGCCGACCGCTGATCCTCTCCTTCAACTATTCGGCCTGTCCCAAGATTTGCAGTGTGCAGCTGGACAGTCTGACAGCGGCCCTCCGCGAGATGGATTTTGAAGTGGGAAAAGACTTCCAGGTCATTTCCGTCAGCATCGATCCGAACGAACAGGCCGCCCGGGCCCGCCAGACCCGCGACAAGTTCCTGTCCCAGTACAACATGATCGGGACTTACAAACGTTCGGGCGAAACGGAGGGATGGAATTTCCTGACGGGTGACGAGGACCAGGTGCGGGCTTTGGCCGACCGGTGTGGAGTCCGTTACAAATACATCCCGCACCAGAAACTGTTTTCGCATCCGCCGGTTCTGATTCTGGTTTCGCCGGAAGGCAAAATCGTCCGGTACCTGTACGGGCTGGATGTCAAAGGAGTCGAACTGAAAAAAGCCCTGGTCGAAGCCGCCGAGGGAAAAATTGGCTCGCCGATTTACTTTTTGACCTACTTGACCGGATGCTATGTCTTTGACGAGTCGACCGGCAAATACACATCGATGTCGATGGGCATCATGCGTCTGGCCGGGATTGCGACCATGATCGGTCTGGCTGCCGGTCTGGCACCTTACCTCTGGTTCCGGCGCAGACCTGCC
>JBGSVU010000808.1:0-2967 GCA_041752775.1 Pirellulaceae bacterium
CGGTCGCGGCGGATATGGTTCCGTGGTTGCCGCCGGACCGGTGCTGATCGGTTTGACTCCCTCGTCCGAGTTGCTGGTGTATCAGCCGGATTCCAGCGAGTTTCATGAGCTGGCCCGTTACAAAGTCGCGGCAACTCCCACTTATGCCTATCCGGTTCTGGTGGGTGACCGCATCTACATCAAAGACCAGAACTCGCTGGTGATGTGGAGTGTCAAGTAGAGTTTTTATTTCATTGACAGTCGCAATTGACTTTCCGCCGTTTCGGAAACGATTGCATGGTTTCGTCTTTCTCACAGGAACGCCGTGATGAGCCACGAAGTTTTTGCTGCGCCTTGAATGATGGTGATCGGGATGATAACGACAAGTGTGATTTCCTGGTTTACCCTGCGAAAAATCTCCTGCACCAGCGATCGTTCCATTGCCTTCCGCTGGCTGGCAGCGTTTGGGTTGTCACTTTGCACCTTTTGGGTCGCGACGCCCCTGCTGAGCCAGGAGCACTGCTGGATACTCGTCCTGCCGTTTGCGGGAACCTGGCTGTCGCTGGATGCGCTGCATGGACTGGGGAGAAGTCTTACAGCCGATTCTCGATGAAACACGGGCAAGTATCTGAAGCGACCGGTCAATCCACAAGCGGCGGCCGAATCAGTGAAAACTGGAAATTTCTTCCAGCGTTTTCTTTGAAATCACCGGGACCTGGGCGCCACTGGCCGGAAAGCCAGCGACCAGCAGCACAAACGGCCGTTCCGTGGATGGACGACCAAGAATCTGGTTCAGGAATTTCATCGGGCTGGGGGTATGAGTCAGTGTCACCAGGCCGGCAAGGTGCAGAGCGGTAATCAGCATGCCGGTCGCGATGCCGGTTGATTCATTGGCGTAATAGGTGTTGCCAACCGAACCGTCGGGATGAAGGTCTTTGGTCCGGGCAAAAACAACGATCAGCCACGGTGCGATTTCCAGGAACGGTTTTTCCGGACCGGTACCGAAGGGTGCCAGAGCGTTTAACCATTGCGGAGTTGCCCGCCGACCGTAAAACTCACGCTCCTCGCCTTCGGCCGCCAGGCGGATTCTGTTTTTGATCTCCGGCGATCCGACGACCGCAAAGTGCCACGGTTGCAGGTTGGCTCCGTTGGGCGCTGTTCCTGCTGCCAGCAGACAGTCCTCAATGATCCGGCGATCGACCGGCTCATCAGAAAAATCCCGAACGGTTCGCCGACGCCGCAGGTTGTCCAGAATTTCACGGGCACGCGCGGTCATTTCCGGATCACCCAGCCGACGGTACATCGAAAGCGGCTGAAAACAGGGTTCCTTGTTCATGTTCCGCAAACTGCTCCTGGTCAGGTTACTGCCGATTCTCGCGGCCTGGTCGCCGCTCCCGGTTGGGTTGTCAGGGAACCGTGCCATTGTTCCATCGCGGTCCAGACTTGAGCCAGCCGGATACGGAAATTGGCGGCGCGGGCGGTATCCGATTCGTCAGCGGCACCATAAGCGACTTCGGCATAGATCGCTGATAATTCCCTTGCAGCATTCTCCAGTCCGGAATGCCTGGCAGCAATCGCACCAGCAAACTCGCTGACCGTCCAGTCCGGATCGCGGACCACCCCGGTCTCGGCTCCCAGAATCTCCATTGCCAAAAATGTTTCCCGAACCAGTTCATCCAGCGCAATTCGGCTGGCACGCCCGTCGCGACAGGGATTCCTGAGGGAGGAAAACGGAACGCGACGCTCGGTCGACCGCATTTCCGGGCTTTTTCCCGCTTTCTGGGCCGAATCTGCCCGGGTGGGAGATCCATTCAGCCAGCCCAGAAATTCTGCCCACATCGCCGCCAGTTCCGACCGGAACAACCATCCCAACAGCGCCAGCGCAACGATGCCAATCAGAATCACGATCCACTTGGCCATTTTGCCGGCCATCTGGGAAAACTGGTTCGCTCCCGAGCCCGGGGTTTGTTGCGGAGCGCGGTTTGAATTTGCTGAGCGGTTCGGGGGCGGTTTCTGTTGGGCGGCGTTGACTTTCGACTGTTGATCAATGTTGTTGTTCTGAACCAGTCGGCCGTCGCTGGAGGGGGGACTGTTTCCCTGGTTATCGGGACTGGATTTTGGGTTTTCTTTCGCTGCGTTGTCGCCGCGCTGCGCTGCCGGATCGGCGGGCTGGTTGGGCGTTTGTGTGCGGGACTCGTTTGATTGCCCGCTACCTGACTGCTGTTGGTTGGGCTGCTGTTGGTTGGACTGCTGTTGGTTGGACTGCTGTTGATTGGACTGCTGTTGATTGGACTGCTGTGATCCGGGATTTTTCTGCGGACTGGACTTTTGAGTTCCCTGCTGCTGGTTGCCGCTTTGCTGGTTGTTACCCGATTTGCCTTCGGGTTGGTTGCCACCTGATTTTTGTCCGGGGCCCGCATTGTTTCCCCTGGGCCCACCCTTACCTGTTTGGGAGTCGCCATTTCCCGATTCCTGTTTGCCAGCCGGATTGGGTGGGCTGCCGGACTGGGGTTTTGGAGCGGACTTTTCCGATTGGGGCTGGGCGCCGGATGCTGGTTTTGCGTTGGTGCTGGCCGATTTGGCCTGCGCTCCCTCCTGGGTTCCATCTTTTCCCGGCGCGATGTCCGACGGCTGGCGGTTGCGGCTGGTCAGCCACGCGACTGCGTTTTCAAGCCGACCCGGCAGATTGGGGCGGGGGACCAGCAAGGTCGTGATCGCGACCAGTAACGCCGCGGAAATTCCCACCGTCAACCAGCGTCGCGGCAACATCTCTGGCATTTCAATATCCCGCCGAAGCAGGTAACGCTGCAATCCGAACAGGCTGGTCAACGCCAATAATGTCAGTGCAGCGGCCAGAAACATGGCGAACAGCGTCGAGACCCAGAGGTATCCCCATTCCGGATCGGGCGCGACCAGGGGCTGGCCCAGTCCAAAGGTCAGAATGCATCCCAGCGTAAAATAGAGCGACCACAGTCCAGGAAGATTGCG
>JBGSVU010000809.1:0-5497 GCA_041752775.1 Pirellulaceae bacterium
GTTCGTCGCAAGTGATGGTCCGCTCGTCCGGCGAGACCAGCTGAACCTCGACCGTGCCGACATGGCTGCCCGAAGTCGCTCCGGTCGGTCCCCGCAGTTCGTCGCCGACTTCTCCGATCCTGCGGTAGGTGTTGTCGACAATCGCTTCGCCCGTCTCGTCGCGCCACTGTTCGCAAATCTGCAGGATCGATTCCTCCAGCCGGGCGATTTCGTTGCGGGCAAATTCGGCGGCGGTCCCGTTGGGAAACTGGATCGTCGCAGAAATTTCGCGGGCATCGATTTTGGGAAAACTGGAAAAGGGCACAATCCCTCCTCCAATCAGTCCACCCGACATGACCAGGAGGGCAATCGCGATCGAAATGGCAATCCGACGGTTGTGAATCGACCAGTTCAACACCGGCATGTAAATGGATTCAATGAAACCATGCAGCAGCTTCGTTGCCGCCAGGTTGGCCCAGCGAATGGGTGCCAGCAAAAACCGGAAAATGTACAGACTGGAAGCGACAAAGCGGACGAACAGGTTGTTCTCGTGAGCCAGATGGCTGGGCAGCACCAGCATGCTCTCCAGCAGTGAGATGACCAGCATCGCAATAATCGCCAGCGGCATGATGGCAATGAACTTGCCCATCACGCCCGTCACGAACAGCAGCGGGATAAACGCGATGATGGTTGTACCGACAGAAGCCGCGACGCTGGGCAACACTTCGACTGTTCCCTCGATAGCGGCGCGGAAGGGCCCCATTCCCTCCTGGCGTTTTTCGTAAATGTTCTCGCCAATTACAATCGCGTCATCCACCACAATGCCGAGGGCCATCAAAAAGGCAAACATGGTCAGCATGTTCAGCGTCTGGCCAAACAGCAGCAACACAAACCCGGCACCCAGAATCGAAATCGGAATTCCCAGCGCCACCCAGAATGCCAGTCGCAGCTCCAGAAACAGGGCCAGGACGATAAAGACCAGAACCAGACCCTGGATTCCGTTGGTCGTCAGCAGGCGGACCCGGTCGCGAACATCGAGAGAGCGGTCGCCCCATACCAGAATCTCATAGCCCTCCGGAACTGTGCGCCCAGCGACGTATTTCTGTACCGTTTCGACCACCGTAAAAAGGTCTTCTTCGGCCGTTTTGGAAATCCGGATGGTCAACCCGGGGCGGTTGTTGATTCTGTGTTCGGAGGTCGATTCGGCGAATCCGTCGACCACGACGCCCAGGTCCCCGACCGTGACCACATCGCCACTGGGGCGGGAAAGTACCGGGATTTCGGCGATTTCCGCGCCGACTTCTCGCTTGTTTTTTCCCCGCAGCAACAGCTCTTCGCCGGCCGTCTGCATCTTGCCACCAGGGACTTCGATGTTTTGCATCCGCACGATTCCCGCCAGTCGTTGCAGACTCAGCCCGTATTCGCGCAACCGCTCTTCGGAGACCTCGATCGCGATCTCAAAGGGTTTCGCGGCCACGATTTCCGCACTGGTGACCGCCGGACCGGAAGGCTGAAAGGCGGGCGCAAACAGCGACCGCAGCATGCTCTGGGGCGGAATCGCTTTCAGCTCCAGCAGTTCGTCGCGAATGGATTCCGCCAAATCGCGCAGTTGCCGTTCCTGGCGCAGCGCCACCTCTGGATTCGCCGACCGTTCCGGGCCCAGAACTCCCAATGATATCGCCGAATTGCGGAAAACGATTTGCCGGATGTCGGGTTGTTCGGTGCTGGGCGGAAAATTGATCTGGTCGACCTGTGAACGGATTTCATCCATGACTTTCTGGACATCGCGGACATAGCCCTGCAGTTCCAGGATTACGGACCCGGCGTTCTCGGCCGCCACCGCGGTTACCTTTTTTACGCCATCGATATTGGCCACGGCGGCTTCGATTTTCTGGCAGATGCCGTCTTCGGTTTCCTCCGGCGTGGCGCCGGGAAAGGGCACCGAAATCAAAACGATTTCCAGCTGGAACTCCGGAAAGACCTCGCGCCGCATGACGATCAGGCTGACCGCACCCACGACGAGAAAAGCCACAATGAAAGTGTTCATGGCGGGCGAATTCTGGATCGCCCAGCGAATCACGGATCGCATCTGTTATTGCTTCCCGAAAAAGAATCAAGCGTTGGTTCAGGTCCTGTCGTCGTGTTTCTGTTCATCGCCCAGCGGCGAAGAGGTTTTCGCGGCGGCTCCTGATGCAGGGGTTCCTGTTGCAGGGGTTCCTGTTGCAGGGGCACCGGTCGCCGTGGGCGAATCGGGCGGTGGTTCCGTCGTCGCGCCAGGCTGTTTGCCGGAGTTGCCTGCCATGCCGTCATCGTCAGGAGGCAGAACCGGACCGGTCGCTGCAGGCGGAGGGGTTTCCACAACCCCGATTCTCTCCGAGGGCACAGCTCCCGTTCGTTCGACGACGACGACCGCATTTTCCACAGGTTGCGACAGCGGTGTGACCACCACCTGGTCGCCAGCTGCCAAACCGCCTTCGACACGTCGCACGACCGCCATGCGACGCGGAGTAGCTCCGGGGATGTCCGCCGGTTCGGACTCGAAGGTCACCAGCTCAACCATCCGCCGCGCAATTCTGTTGTTGCCATCGACCGTCCAGACAAATCCGCCCGGTTTGACGGCGACGGCCGGAAAAGTCAGCAACGGTTCGGCGGACTCTGGTTCGCCCGTTCTTTCGATTTTCATCAGGCACTGCACAAACATTCCGCGGACCAGAGCCGCAGGACCGCGCGGAGTGGGACGAACCGGATCATCCACCACGATTTTTACAGGCGTGGCCTTGGTCAGTTCATCGCGACCAATACCGTCAAAACGGTCCAGCCGCCCGCTCCAGACAACCTCCGGATTCCGCGAGTCCGTGACCTCAACTGGCAACTGGGGCAGACGATAGGCCCTCTGCAGTCCACTTTCGTCGGACGTCGCGCCTGGCTGGTCGACCGGTGCATTGTTCCGCAGCCAGTTCAGGTCGGTTTCAGTCAGATTGCAGGTGACTTCGACACGACTGGTGTCTTCGATGATGACCAGCACCGTTCCGGCCTGGACGAAATCGTCCTGCTCGACCATGTCCTGGACGACGACACCGTCGAAAGGTGCCCGGATTTCGGTCCGTTGCAAATCGAGTTTCGCGCGCTCCAGACGGCGGCGGGCCAGTTCCAGTCCCGCGGTCATTCTGTCGGCCCGGGCGAGTGCTGTGGCCAGACTGTTTTCACGGGTGGAAAGCTGGGTCTGGGAATCGATCAACCCGCGGCGCGCCTGATCCAGCTCGCTTCGCGAGATCACATCCCCCAGCCGCTGGTTCCGCTGCAGTTCGTCCTGCAACAGCTGAACCTGTTCCTTTCCCAGGCGGATGTTGTCTCGCAGGCCGCGAATTTCTTCGTCCGTTTCACGGATCATGATTTCGGCCTGGTTGACTTCGGATTCAGCGGTTTGCAGCGCGAGCTGATAATTTTCCGGATCGATCCCGGCCAGCAGGTCGCCCGCATGAACCAGTTTGCCGGCTTCGCAAAGCGGTGTTCGGGTTTTTATGCGGCCACCCACTTCCGCTGCAATCCGGGCTTCACGGTGCGGAACCACAGTTCCCGAAACCGCCAGATCGAGGCTCCCCTGAAATGGGTGAACATTCTCCACACGAACTTGCGGAACCAGCAGATCGGGAGCCTTGTTGGGCGGGTCTTTTTTGAGCTGGGTTAACAGGATGGCAGCAACCGTCGCTGCGGCAACAATCAGCAGCGACCAGGTTGTCTTGAGCATGTCCCCAATCCAGTGGCGGGGAATTCCAAGCCAGCGTTCCGGACTTTTTGACATCTTCAGCGGGGGTTCACAGGGATGGGGGGAAACGACAAAAAACCCGGCAGGGGCCGGGTTTCTCCAGAAATCACGAATCCTGATGCTACCAGATTCGGATATAAAAATCTGTTAAATTCAGTGGAAAATCGTCGCCATTCCCCGCCTCACCCTCCGGTTACCCAGTTATCGAGGGCTCAGTAGATTGCGAACTTTCCCCGTTTTCCGCTTCGACTGCCCTGAGACCCGTCATCGCCGCGATCGTAAAATCTGTAATATGGCGGGCGAGCTGCCTGAGTGGCAGATCCGCCAGCGGCTCATCGGGTATAAACATGGCCAGCAGAGGCTCGGCAACCCGGTAGTGCAGACATTGTCCAATCAGACTGAATCCGCAACGCAGCAGTTGCTCACGCGGCAGTTGCTCGGGACAGAAATGCTGCAACAGTTTTAGCAGGTTTTCAAAATTGGGACGAAAGCGCTCTTCGACGAGCTCCCTCGACTCAAGCCCCGGGCTGAGAAATTCATTGACCAGCAACTGCGTCTGCCAGCTGGGACTGTCGCCGACGCCCAGGTGCCGTAACATCGCCCGGACAAATGCAAACAGCTGCTCTTCAGGTGAGTCCAGCTGGAAGGCGTCCCGAACCGGGTTTTGCGCAAGATCATTGCTCGCCCGCGCGAACTGGATCACTTCGGAATACAGTTTGGCCTTGTCGCCAAAATAGTAATTCACACTGGCCAGATTGACATCGGCCTGGTCGCAGATTTCGCGCACAGTCGCATCACGAAATCCACGTTGCGCAAAGATCGGACCGGCCGTCCTCAAAATGCGTTCGCGCGTGTTGTCCTCTTCGGGGATATTGATTCCGATATCGTTCATCGTTCTGTTCCTTCGGATTTGGTTCATTCGGTTGGTCACGCCCCCTGTTGATAACGCCCCCAGTTGCTGGAAATGCCCACCGCGAAAAATTCCATTCGTTCGGTTCGTAGCGCACCCGTATTAAACCGTCGTTGGTCCGGCAGGTTTCGGCGAAACCGGAACAAAACGAAGTGATTGCCCCAGACTTTTGTGATGCCGCAAGTTCACCGGCCCTATAACCGCGAGAACCGCAAAATCCATGCGCTAAACAGCTGTTTGCACCGGGGTTGCATGGCAGCGCGACATCCCTTCCCGATGCCAATGCTCTGGTCAGAATTCGACCACTGTGATCTCGTGGCGACCAGCGCGATCCTGCAGCGATCAGCTGCCATCCTTTTTTCGACTACAGCGCCTGGTGCGTTGTCAGCTTCTGGTTTCACGGTGGGCCGATTTGCCGCGAGCCAGGGTTGATGCGGTACGAACCGGGGTCAGTAGCAGGCTGGCGCCCAAACGGCTTATCGGTCCAAACCGGGGCCAGCGCCCAGGCGGCTCAGGTGAATACCATGATTCCTGATGGTGACAGACAACTGGAGACGCAGCGGCCGGACTACTGGAGACGCAGCGGCCGGATTCGTACTACTGCCTACTGCACCCGCACGCGATAAAGGCGGGTTCGGTCGGACAGGTACATGTGCCCGTTGGCAAATACCGGTGTGCTGTAAATCGCCGAATAGTTGTCGGTGTCGTACTCTTTCAACACCTCGGGCTCGTCCGCCATCGCATCCAGAACTATCAGCTGGGAGTTCTCGATGCCGATGAAAATTTTTCCATCGACGAACAGCGGTGATGCCCATACCGCTGCCAGCAGGTCGTGCGTCCAG
>JBGSVU010000810.1:0-3575 GCA_041752775.1 Pirellulaceae bacterium
GTCGTTGACGGCAGCACCCTCCCGGACAAACAGGGGAATCGATGGAGCTTCATCGGTCATACCCCCGGCAGCAAACTGGAGGACATGGCGATCGACGAGAAAAACGGAGTTTTGGTCACTTCGGCCAGCTTGCCTGGCGGCACCGAAGTGGAAACGGGCTATCTCCCGCAAGGGACCGAAAACAACCGGGAAATCGTCCAGTGGAATCTGGAAACGGGTGAGATGGTCCAGCGCTGGCCGCTCCGGTCCGAGGTGAAACTGTCCGTTTCCCTGCTGAACAACGGGGAAAATATCCTGTTGTCTGGCGACAGTTCCACGAGAATCTGGCGCCTGAAGGATCGCGAACTGGTTTATGACAACGAAAACGAACAGCGCAAATTCATCGCGGCCTTTGGCGTTCCCCATCCGGCCCGTCCGGAGCTGACGATGCTGGTCAAAAATACCGGATCGGTCATGCTGATGGATCTGAACAGTCCGGCCACGGCACAATGGAACACCGAAATTGCCCAGAACGGCAACCCGCCCCTGCGCGGAGTCTGGTCCCGCGACGGGAAAAAGTTCTTTCTGCTGTTTGCTTCCGGCATGGTTCGCGTGTTTGCATGGAATGGTTCGTCCGTCGAACTGGAACCGGCTGCCATGGAACTCGATCTGAAAATCATTGAGCGTCAAACCGCCGGGCGAGAGCCTGCCGCCACCGAAAGCGACCAGGACCAGTCGGCCGGCAGTTACCGGTTGCAGTATCCCAAAAGCGTGGACATGGTCGTGACGGGACAGGAAGGCAACGACCGACTGGTGATCGCAAGTCGATTGCCCTGTGAAACCAGACTGCTGGGAGAAACCCGGCTGTTCCAGGTGGAAACCAGCTCCAGTCCGTCGGACAAACCCGTGGAATTTTCTGTTTGGGAAAAGGGCGAACGCTGGCTGCAATTGGAAAACGGTCAGCCCACTTTGGCAACCCTCGAAGACATGGGACTGCCCGGAAATCACACGGCCGAAATGGTGCTGTGGACGGCGACCCGGAGAATGGTCGCCACCGACGGCGGCAGTGTCACTGTACTGTCGCCTGAAGGTGACAGGATGGCTGTTCTTGGGCGTCCCCAGCTGATCTCCGCGGATCTGTTGCCTGGGCCCTGCGCCCTCGTGGCATTGGACAGTACGGGTCAACTCTGGCGGATCGATTGCGCGGACGGAAAGGATCCGGTCTGGAAACGCGACGAAACCAAATGGGCCGGGGTCCGGAAAATCCAGCTGTCCCCCGATGGCAAACAGTTGATGATGCTGGCCGGAACGCCCGCTGCAAAAGATGGGCGGATGCTGGTCATCGATCTGGAAACCAGCCAGAAAATACTCGAACTGGATAACGTGGCGGCCGCTGTCTGGAAACGCAACGCCCCAGGAGAGTTCGGAATGGTTTCGCTGGATGGACAGGTTGCCTGCCGCAACCTGACCGGCGACCAAACCAGCGAATTCGGATCGATACCGGATTTGAAACCGGGAGAGTCCGTTGTCGGGATGGAGTGGTTCGAGGAACGGTGGGACACTGCAACCGGAAAAGAACCGGGCTCCTGGTTGCTGGTCCATTCCGAAACACCAGCCAGTTCTGAAGCCGCGGCAGAAGGATTCCTGCGATTTGCAGGCATCAAGCCTGCGACGGATCCAGAACGTGCGCCTGAGCCGGAAATCAGTTTGTTGGCCACGCGATTTCCCGCTGGAGTCCGACTGGAAACGTCACCCACCGAAAACCTGTTCGTGATCGGAGGCGAAGGCACCGTGTCGGTCTGGTTTGCCGTGCCATCGCTGGCTGAGTTGGGCAAGGAGTTGTTCAACCTGACCGGACATGGCGGCGCGTGGATGACTGAAGTGGCGTTCTCGCCGGATGGATCGACACTGATCACGGCCGACGAACAAAAACGCCTGTTCGGATGGATGTCACAAGACCCCTGGTTCGGTATGAACGAGCCGCCTCAGCCGAATCCGGACGACATCGTCGTCATCGAAAAGGATCGCGAGGCGGAACAGGCTGACCTGGAACTCAACCAGTCCGTCAGCCAGACCGGAGCCGGGGCTTCGCGGTGATTTGCAGCTGCCAGTCGTTGCTTCCGCCCGGATAAACCGGACGGAGAGCCCTTTGAATGACGTGGTTTTGGTAGCCGCCAGTTGGCGCTCCGCCGGGATGAACCCCACGGAAGCGTTGGGGGCGGCAAGTGGCATGCCGGGCTGAACCCCACGGAAGCGGTTGGGGCCGCCAATTATAATGCCTGGTATAAACTGCCAGTCGTTGCTTCCGCCCGGATAAACCGGACGGAGAGCACTTTGAATGACGTGGTTTTGGTAGCCGCCAGTTGGCGCTCCGCCGGGATAAACCCGACGGAAGCGTTGGGGGTGGCAAGTGGCATGCCGGGATGAACCCGACGGAAGCGATGGAGGCGGATCAACCGCACGATTCAGGCTTCGCTACTGAACTGGTGGTGCAACAGCCGGGGCTGGTGGTTGGCGCAGACTCTCAAATTCGAACAGGGCAAACACGAAATGAACGGCCAGCACGAACAGTGTGGCCCACAGAATTGTCCGGGTGACGCTGCGGCTGACATCCGATGCCGAAAATTTGGGGGAGACTCCGAAATACCACGCCACGGCACCTACTCCCAGTCCGCTGACCGCGACCTTGGACAGCATCCATCCGGCTCCCCGGTAGAACCCGCTGTCGTACCACAACAGTCGCTTGTGAAAAAAGTACTCCCAGAAGTCCGGACCGCGTTCCGGATGCGACCACACTAATGCCGCCGCACTGGCCATCCGCGCTGCATACCACGACATCATCGTCAGCAACGGAGTGCCGAATAAAAACACGAGCATGATTCCGGTCAACAGGTACGCTCGCGGCCGGGCTCCAAAGGTGGACATGGCGGCGAGCTGTTCCCCATACTGCCGCCCACCCACATCGGCGGTCACGGCCGCACCGCACCGGGCTGCGATCAGAATACAGGCCAGTATGGGCACAAAGACCCGGTAGAGGACAAAACCAATCGCTTCCAGAAGGTCTTCGATCAGCAGCGGTTCCGTGTAAGTCGCGAACGGGAAAAACTCAAAAGTGAAAAAGGTCGAGACGTAGCCGTTGATCATCCCGGCCAGCACGAGGTACAGAATCGCAGTCGGCCCGCAGACCAGCATCGCGTAGTGCCCCAGAAACCTCATCCCCCAGGCGGGGTTGCGCCACAGCGGAATCAGGCTGAACAGCGCCACCAGCAAAGTCCAGATTGCGTCAGTTGTACCGCCGAGGAAACCCGCCACGGCGGCGCCAATTTTCCGGGACAGCCCCATTTCCGGCGCCGCCGGTGCCGCGCCAGCTCCGGCCGCCGTACGGGCACTTTCCTCCAGCCGCCCCGGCAATCCGCTCCAGGATTCGCGGGGGATTTCGGCTATTTTGCGGGCGACCGGATCGAACAGAAAAACATGGTCGGCCACTGGTAACCACGCCGGGTAATCGTGCGTGACGACAACCGATGTTTTGGAAAAATCGTCATTCGTTTCGCGAATCAGCGTTGCCACGCGTCGCCCGGTGGCCGGGTCCAGCC
>JBGSVU010000811.1:0-6102 GCA_041752775.1 Pirellulaceae bacterium
TTCAGGGTCTGGCTGTAATCGATTGTATTCGGTATCGACCAAGCAGTGACTTGGAGAATTGCCGACGAAGTTGAAAAGACTGGCCGCGGTGTGTACAGCAGCGATGTTCGACCGCGCAGTTGGACTTCTGACCGGTGCCGATTCCAGGTTGAAAAGGGGTGTATTCAATTTTATTGGAGCAGAGAACTCATGTTTTGTCGCAAATTTCTTGTGGCTGCTTGCGTGGTGGCCGGCATTTCGGGGGCCGTTCCCGTATCGGCCCAGCAACAGATTCAGATTCGGGTTGAGAACCTTCAGCCCGCCGACGGTTTCTATTTGACGCCGGTTTGGTTTGGAATTCACGGTGGGGGCTACGATTTGTTTGATCCCGGCGCGGCGGCCTCAGCTGGCCTGGAGGCGCTGGCCGAGGAGGGGATGATCGGTGGGCTGAATACCGAATTCGATACTGCCCAGCCTTCGGGGGTTCGCGGCGTCATCGCCAACCCTGGTGGGTTTGGTGGCGCCCCGGTCCTCGATCCGGGCGAATTGGGGTTCATTGATGTGAATGTGGTGGACACGGTTAACAACCGGTATTTCAGTTACGCATCGATGGTGATTCCGTCCAACGATGCTTTCATAGGTAATGGAAATCCGGTGGCGCACGAACTCTTTGACGCGCTGGGCAATTTCAACGGGCCGTTAACGATTGATATCTTTGGGGCGAACATCTGGGACTCCGGCACGGAAGTCAATGACACTCTGGGGGCGGCGTTTTCCACAATTGGAGGAACCAGCTCGGATGAGAACGGCGTGGTTCAACTCCATGCGGGGCTGGCCAATTTTCTGGGTACCGGGACGGCCGCGCAGACGACAATTGGATCGATTCCGGGCGCCGGGACGCTGTTGGCGAGAATTACGATTACGGCAGTTCCCGAGCCCTCCGGGATGTTGCTGGTGGTGGTCGGTGGAGTTCTGGCCGCGAGCCGGCGACGCTGGCGAACGATTTGACCGGCATTGTCGACTGCGGAACAGGTGAGCCTCTTTCCAGTGGCCGGACTGGACGGATTGAGACAAAAGAGACGGGTCGTTCACACATCGGGCAGGCGCGGATTTCCGCGACTGCCCGATTTTCTTTTAAAAAAAGCGAGGGTGCCTGGGAGACACCTGAAACCGGCGGCGGGCATGACGGGTTTGGACTGTAATGGCCAGATTGCAATGCGGCCTGATCAATCCTGGAGAAACGTCGTGAAAACAAACTGCTTGGTGTGCCCCGGGCGTCAGTTCCTGGTTGTGTCGATGATGATTGTGGCGGGATGGGGATCCTCGTCCGGACTGGCCCAGTCGGGCAAGACAGGCGTTCCGGATTTGAATGGAATGGCGGCGCTGGCTCCAGCCGATGCGGTTGCCTTTTTGGAAATACGGCGTCCGGGAGATTTGATCGACACTGTGATCAGTCATCCTGCCGTGCTGTCCGCGCTGGAAACAAAAGCCGGACGGGAGGCGTTGCAAAGTCCCCAGTATCTGGCGTTTCGGGTCGGATTGGGGTTGATGGAAGGCGCGGTGGGGAGCGACTGGCAAAGTCTGGCCCGACACCTGACGGCCAATGGGATGATGGTCAGCGCTGGAGGTGACTTCCGGTCCTTCATTCTGGTTGCCCAGTCGGACGACGAAGCCCTGTTGCGAAAAACGATGGGGACGATTTTTGATTTTGTCGGAAATCAGGCGAAACAGTCCGGACAGAAGTCGCCATTTCGCATCGAAGAAACTGCCAGCGGCAAACTGGCGGTGTTCGACGGATTTACGGTGGGCAGGACTGGGGCCGATCTGGTGGTGACCGAATCCAGGGCCGCGACGGAACGTGTCCTGAAAAGTCTGGCCGGGCGCGGTGCGGACAGCGGAAACAGCCTGGCGAAAAACGAAAAATTTCTGGGCGCGAGCCAGGCAACTTCCGGACAGCATGCCGTCTGGATGTACCTCGACCTGGAATCGGCCCGGAACCGGAACGCGGCTGAGAAGCTGTTTTCGGGGATGGCCGACAATCCCGCAGCAGAGCTGATTGTCGGTGGAGTGCTGGAAAACCTGCGCGACTCTGACTGGGCGCTTGCGTCGCTGGACCTCAGCCATCAGGCGCTGTCGATGAATCTGACTACCGAACATGATCCGGCCAGCGTGCGGCCGGCGCGTGAGTACTTTTTTGGACCGGACGGACGGGCGTCTGCCGATCCGCTGGTCGACACCAGTGGCATGGTTGCCAGTGTGACTGCATGGCGCGATTTGTCGGGGTGGTGGTTGTCGAAAGAGGAATTGTTCGATGAAGGCACCGTGGCCGGGCTGGTTCAGGCCGATTCGCAGATTTCCACCCTGTTTGCCGGGCTGGATTTTGGAGGCGAAGTTCTCGGGGCGCTGCAGCCGGGAATTCAGCTGGTCGCGGACCAGCAGGAGTATGCGGAAGGTTTCCGGCCCGCGATTCGGTTGCCGTCGTTTGCCCTGACAGGAAAACTGAAAGACCCCAAAGAGATGGGGCGAAAATTCAAGAATGCCTTTCAGTCCGTGATGGGGTTTGTCAACTACGGACTGTCGGACCAGGGGTTGCCGCAGTTTGATGTCAACACGTCCAACACGGCGTCCGGTTCGGTTTGCAGTTCTCAAATGGTGCCCGATTCGGACGTTCCCGCCGATTTGCTGGTCCACAATTTTTCGCCCACACTGATGGTGGTTGGCGACCGGTTGATCATCAGCAGCACGATGGCGCTGGCAGAAAAAATTGCCGGCCAGGATCTGGCGGGGCTGGCCGAAAGTCGCCGTGGATCCGGGGACAGCGGGACCGCCACCAATACGCTGATCGAAATCGACCTGCAACAGGTGTCCAGCGCCTTGGCGGAGAACCGGGAGAGTCTGGTCGCGCAGAACATGCTGGAAAATGGTCACGACCGAAAGACGGCGGATGCCGAAATCGACGGTTTGCTGGCACTGGCGGGACTGTTGAAATCGTTCGAAGCGCGCCTCGGAGTGGGGCCGAAATCGATGACGGCGGATCTGAATCTGGAATTTTTCCCTGGCGGGCAATAGAGGTGTCATGATGAATTCCCGATGGGACAGATTTGATCCGGCAACGGCGTGGCAGCCGTGGCAGCCGCAGGGGAATCCTGGTGAAAACCAGTGGGACTTTGCCGCCGCCGCGCACCTGAACCGCCGGGTCGCCTTCGGTGCAACCTGGCAGCAGGTCCAGCAGGACAGCGCCGGAACAGTAACTGCCGCGATCGCCCGGATGCTGGATGGCGCTGCGGACAGCGATCCGGACCGGGAGCGGATGGCGGATGTGCTGGCGGCATCCGGCAATGCCCGCAGTTTGTCGGCCGCGTGGATTTTGCGGATGGCGCAGACCACCCGTCCGGCACTGGAACGTGCAACGCTGTTCTGGCACGGGCATTTTGCCACCAGTGCGGCGAAAGTGACGGAGGCCCGGCTGATGCTGCAGCAGAACCGTCTGTTGCGCGAACATGCGCTGGGACCGCTGGAACCACTGGTGCAGGCAATCGCCCGCGATCCGGCGATGCTGGTCTATCTCGATTCCCGCGAGAGTCGGCGGTCCAGTCCGAACGAGAATTTTGCGCGGGAGTTGATGGAACTGTTTTGCCTGGGGACTGGCAACTACACCGAAGCGGACATTCGCGAGATGGCCCGCTGTTTCACCGGTTGGGAAATCCGCTACTCCAAATTCCGCTTCAACTCATTCCAGCATGACCGGAGCGAAAAAAAGTTTCTCGGTCATCAGGGAACGTACGGCGGTGACGATGCCGTGCGAGCTGTTGTGCAGCATCCTGCCTGTGCGAGATTTGTCACGGGCAAGCTGGTGCGTTACTACGTGGCCGACGATTTCCCGGCTGACTCGCCGTTGCTGGAACCGCTGGCGGAATCGTATCGCAACAGCGGTTATGACGCGGGCCAACTGATCCGTGAAATTGTTTCCAGCAATCTGTTTTTCTCGCCAGAGTGCCGGGGGAGTCGAATCAGCAGTCCCGTGGAACTGGCGGTGCGGATACTGCGGACTTTGCGCATGGAAGCCAATGTGCAGACACTGGCGGAATCGCTTGGCGAGCTGGGACAGTTGCCCTATTTCCCCCCCTCGGTAAAAGGTTGGGACGGCGGCACCGCGTGGATCAACGCCCAGACGATGATTGGGCGCGCCAACCTCGTCGAGCGCCTGGTTCGCGAAAGCGGCGACACCATGCGACCCGAATTTCCGGGCTGGTCGCGCAGCGACCGTGAACAAATCACAGACAGCCTGTGCCAGCTGTTTTTTACTTCCGCCCTGCCAGACCAGTTGCGGGACCGGCTGGATGGACTGGCGAGACAAAGCGGAACCGGTGCGCGGGAGTTTCTGGCAGATACACTCGCGACGATGGCGATGTTGCCGGAGTTTCATCTGGCCTGAACCTGCGGGTGGATCGAACCGGCAGAATGGTCCGAAAATTTTTTCAGGAGAAATCAGCATGTTGAATCGGCGCCAGTTTGTGAATGCCGGGTTGGGCACCGTGGCTGCGATCAGTCTTTCCGGGCCGCTGCCCAATGTTTTGGCCCGCACGGCACACACGGCCAGAATCGCGGGTCTGAACCGGTCTGCGGGCGAGAAGATCCTCGTCGTGATCCAGTTGAGTGGCGGCAACGACGGGATCAATACGCTCGTTCCCTACGGTGATGACGAGTACTACAAGAACCGTTTTACGCTGGCGATCCCCCGCGAACAGCTTCTGACAATCGATGATCACGCCGGAATGAACCCGGCCCTGCGCCCCATGCAGACGTTGCTGGATGACGGGCGGATGTCCTTCGTTCAGGGAGTCGGTTATCCCCATCCCAACCGTTCCCATTTTGAATCGATGGATCTGTGGCATACGGCTCATCGAATCGCAGGAACCCGTCCGCTGGGGTGGTTGGGGCAGGCCTCGGACCAGATAGCCACCGACGGGGTTTTGCCTGCCCTGCATCTCGGTGGCGAAGTACAGCCGTTGGCGCTGCGTGCCGACCGTGTTCCGGCCACGTCGGTTGTCTCGCTGGATTCTTTCCGTTTTCGGGCCGCCGGAAAAGCCGCAGCCCGCGAGGTTCTGGAACTGAGTAACGGGTTGTCGCGACCTTCCGCCAATTCGCTGTTGACTCATTTGCAATCGACGACACAGGCATCCACGGACGCCAGTCGCCGCCTCGCGGCAGTGACGCAGGCAGCCGATCGTGGCGTCCGGTATCCGGAGACGGGTTTGGCCGGGAAGCTGCGGCAGATTGCCGATTTGATTGCAGCGGATTTGCCCGCCAGAATTTTCTATGTCACGCTGGATGGTTTTGACACGCATGCCAACCAGTCCAGTGCCCATACCAGTCTGCTGGCAGAATGGGCGGGAGCCGTCCAGGCTTTTATCAGCGATTTGGTGGCCCAGTCCAGCGCGGACCGGGTGATGCTGATGACGTTCTCGGAGTTTGGCCGGCGACTGAAAGAAAACGCCAGCGGCGGTACGGATCATGGCGCGGCCAGCGTGGTGCAGCTGGCCGGTCCGAAACTGCTCCAGCCGCTGGTTGGAAGATATCCCGACCTGAATGATCTCGACCAGGGCGACCTGAAGTTCGGCATCGACTACCGGCAACTGTATGCGACCTTGCTGGATGAATGGCTGGGCGTCGATTCCGAAGCGATTCTCGGCGGCAGGTTTTCGCCACTGAAACTGGTCTGATCGCCCGCAATGGCCATTGCCCTGAGTTCCACGACACCCTGAATTCCACGACGGCAGCGGGACCATCGCCCCGAAAACATTCCCTGCGACCGCCTCCGGCCACACTCTCAGACCGATTCCATGAACAGCCCGCGGCGGCGGCGTTCGCTGCGGCGGGCATCGTCAATCAGGTCGGCAACCCGTTTCACATCGGGGATACCTTTCAAAACCAGTTCGGGGTGGCTGACGTCGCTGGATTTGATCGTAATGTCACCCACGTTCAGCAATGCCTGAATCGGGCCCTGAACATAGACCACATCGTCCATGTCAATCAGTTCGACCCGGTTCATGGTCCGGACCAGCAGCCCATCGCGGTGTTTCAGCCGCTGGTTGGAAGGTTCATAAAAATGGCCGAGCTTGT
>JBGSVU010000812.1:0-2513 GCA_041752775.1 Pirellulaceae bacterium
TGTTGCCAGCCAGTGACCAGGTCCATGCTGGCGATGTCGCCGGGAATGGTTTCGAGTGTCGGCGGTAAGGTTTCTGTCGGTGGGTCCGGGTCTTCTTCTCCCTTGATCGCCAGACGCATTTGCCAGGGCGCGTCCCAGGGCAGTCTCAAGCCGGAAGTATGCAGCCAGATCAGGGAATTTTCAGCCGGTATCGTCTGAATCAATTCGCTGGCACCGGCAAAAAAACCGGCCAGCCGGGTCTCGGACAGGCATGAGGCCGCCGCCATTTCCAGATCCGGTTCCAGTTCAATGACTTCAGAAAAAACATGTTCGGCCACCGCGGCCGCAGTCGCGCAGTCGGTCAGCATGACCGTCGTCACTCCCCGTTCACCCAACTCCTGAATCCAGGAGCATCCGGCCTGGCTGGGAGGTCCGAACCAGCGATCACATTGTTTGCCAATCGATCCACGCAGGGCGTATACGGTTTCCAGCAGGACGCCCCGGGCTGCCATCCGGTTGATCACGGGAGTGGCCACACCCCCATTTCCCCAGGGTTCCAGCCACCGCGCCCCCAGTCCTCCTGCCGTGATGACGATGGCACTGCGTGGAGATGCCAGCAGTTCTTTTTGATTCATGTTCATGGAAATTGACGGGAGAACTGTCAGGCTTGTCGTGACTGGAAGCCCGGCGAATGTTTGGGTACGATCAACCGACCGTCACCGATACTTGCATGAACAGGACAGCCATGACCCCAGCAGGTTACCAGAAAAACCGACTGATTGAACTGGTTCACGAACTGGCCCTGAAAACTGGCGAGTTCCAGCTGGCGTCGGGCCAAACAGCCAGTTTTTATCTTGACTGCCGGAAGTTGACGTTGTCAGGAGAAGGAGCCAATCAGGTGGCCCTGGGAATGCTGGAGGTCCTTGATCGCACCGGTTTTCCGGACGCAGTAGGCGGAATGGCCATCGGTGCCGATCCGATTACGGCCGCGGTCGTCACGGTCGGATGGCAACAGGGCCGTCCGTTGCGCGGATTTATTGTACGCAAGGAATCCAAAACACACGGAACGGGCCAAATGGTGGAGGGCCCGATTCGCCCAGGCGACCAGGCGGTCATTGTTGAAGACGTTGTGACAACCGGAGGCAGCTCAATTCGGGCCATTGAACTGGCGCGCGCTGCCGGGCTGGAGATCAACCGTTGCGTCGCGATTATCGACCGCCAGCAGGGGGGGGCCGAAAAACTCGCGGCCCACGGTGTGACACTTCATTCCCTGTTGAACCTGTCCGATTTGGGTATTGAACCCTGAAATTCACGGCCCAGTCTTTGGGGGGCGGGGATGAACGAATTGCCCGAACGGACAGAACGGTTTCCGCAGCCCGATGATTCGGTCAGCCGGGTGACGGAATCGACGGAGAAAATTGCTGCGCGGCCCCTTTCACCCCAGCGTCCACAGCGGTTGATGGCAGGCGACCGGATCGGCGATTTCCGAATCCTCAGACTGGTGGGGCAGGGAGCTTTTGCCGATGTCTATCTGGCCTTTCAGGAAACGCTGCAGCGGCTGGTCGCGCTGAAGACCTCTGTTCGGGGCAGTTCCGAACCCCAGACGTTGTCCCAACTCGATCATCCCAACATCATTCGCGTGTATGACCAGCGGACCTGTGAGAATCCGCCCATGGTCCTGCTTTACATGCAGTTTGCTGGCGGGGGAACTCTGGCCGACGTGATTATCCGTACGCGTGAGTTGCCGATGGGGCAGAAGAACGGCAGACGAATCCTCGAATCCATCGACGATTGCCAGCAACAGAACGGAACCGGATCGGCGTCTGCGGTGAATTCCGGCCACCGGCTCGCGGCCATGTCCTGGCCGGCCGCAGTGGCCTGGACCGGATGCCAGCTGGCCGACGGGCTGGACTATGCCCATCGCCGCGGCGTACTGCATCGCGACATCAAACCGGCCAATGTTCTGTTGGCATCGGGCGGCACACCGCGTCTGGCGGATTTCAATGTCAGCCACGCCAGCCATACGTCACCCCATGCCGCCAGTGAGCACTTTGGCGGTTCACTGGCCTACATGGCGCCGGAACATTTGCTGGCCGCCGATCCCCGCTCGCCGCAGACGGCCGGTCAGCTGGACGCGCGTGCGGACATATTTTCGCTGGGTGTCGTGTTGTGGGAAATGTTGCACGGGCAGCGGCCGATGCAACTGGCCGCTGTGCCGCAGAGTTTTGAAGAAGCGGTTTCGCTGGAACTTGCCGCACGTCATGGGCCTTTACCGGCACAACTGGTGGCCGGGGATGATCCTTCGGGAGAGGCCATCGGACCAGCCGTTGATGACCCCAAAGTTTTCAGAAAATGGGGGCTTGTGGTGGCGCACGTGGGGCGCGTGTCGCAGGCCAAGTTGGAGGAAGTGGCCCAGGACGACAGCTTCCTGGCGGCCATGGACGCGGTGTACGCCCGCTTCCAGAAATACCTGCGGGCCGAACGCTGGCACCCCGGGGACGGACGGGACGTGATCGCCTACTTCTCCATGGAGT
>JBGSVU010000813.1:0-4905 GCA_041752775.1 Pirellulaceae bacterium
GCTGGGCCTGCACGATGCGGGCAATTTTTGATCGGGGACCACAGGTTGTGCAGGGTTGGCCGGCGCGATCGTAGACCTGGTGATGGGACTGGTAATTGCCCGCTTCGTTCAGGGCATTGCGATAAGTGCCGTCGGAGAGTGTGCTTCCTTCGAAAGCAATCGCCGCGTTAAGCACGTTTTGCATCGCGATGTGCAGGCGTTGCCACTGGGCCCGATTCAGCCGGCTGGCCGGCAGTGCCGGATCGATACCCGCAACATGCAACATTTCGCTGGCGTAAAGATTGCCGATTCCGGCAACCCGCGACTGGTCGAGCAGGACGACTTTGATCGCCCTCTGGCTGTTGCCGACGCGTCTGCTGAAATCCTCGAGTGGAATTTCGCAGGCGTCAGGCCCGATTTTTCCCGACATCAGTTTTTCCAGATACTCGTCGGCGGTGAGCAGGGACACGACGCCCAGTCCGCGCTGGTCCCAGAACAGCACATCGGCCCTGATCCGCCCCTTCAGGGAAATTCGCAGTCTCAGGTGTTCGGTCGTAGGCGGCTGGCCGACCAGCACGAGGCCGGTCATGCGCGGCTCGATCACAATCCGGTCATCGTTTTCCAGACGCAACACAACCCGTTTCCCCAGCCGGTCGACGGAAACAAGCCTCTGTCCCGCAGCGCGACGGTTGAGCCGGTCGATGCGTGGGGAAATGGAAATGGGCCGGCGCGGCGACGGAGTCCGCTGGACGGAAACGATCGTTGTGCCAGCCAGGTGGGCGATGCCGCGCCGCATCGTTTCGACTTCGGGAAGTTCAGGCACGGGCCACGATCGTTAAAAAACAGGGGGAATTGCAGATGCAGGAAAAGGAATTCGACGGACGAGGACGTCCATCGTACCCCAATTCCGGGGCTTGACAGACCACTAGAATTCCGGGCGCTGGCTGTTGTCACCGAGTATAGCGGTCAGGCGCATCTTTTTGCCGTCGCGAACAATCCCGATTTCCAACTCATCACCCGGAGCCTTCTGGTTGACCACAAAGGTCAGCTCGCTGAAACTCATGATCTGGTGGCCATCCATGGTGAGGATGACGTCTTCGGCCTGGACACCGGCGGCTTCGGCTGCACTGCCGGGGACGACCTCGCTGATCCGGCAATTTTCCTCGGCGTTGAAGGTCGTCATTCCACGAACTCCGAGAAAAGCCTGGCCGGTGGGGCGAACCGCCACATTGGGGGACTGCGCCTGGTAGGCCCGCATGTCCTCCAGGCTGAATTTGCAGTGGACCAGAAACAGCTGGGTCAAAAAGGGAGACTGCTGCAGGGTGGCAAAGGCGGCCTGGTCCAGTTGCATGTCGCTCAGTTCGAGCGTGCGAAGCGAGTTCAGTTTACCAATATTATTCAGTTCAGGAATCTGCTGGTCAAAACCGTTCAGGGTCAGCTGTTGCAGATTGGGCAGTCGCGTCAGCGCCTGAACCATCGCGTCGTCCAGTATTGCCAGGTCCAGCTGCAGGCTCTGGAGCTGTTTCAGTCCGGCCAGTTCGTCCACGGCGTCAGCGGCCAGCTGCGAACCGGAAAAAACAATTTTCGAGAGCGAAGGCGAACGGGCCAGAACCCGCATTTCCCCGGCGGAAATTTCAGGCCGGTTGTCGAACCGGACCACCATCAGCCCGGCGACTGCCGTGAGATTGCCCATCTGTTCCAGGTCGCCGTTCCACTGGCGCCCAAAGGTCACGCTGTTGGGTGCCGAATCGGTTTCGGGAATGATGTTGCCGAACATGTCAAAGTTCTGGACAACAACGCGCCCGCCCGGCCCCATGATCTGCTGGCCAATGACGATGTTGTTGCGAACCTGAAACTGGGCCACGTTGTAGTTGACGTTGTCGCTGACCAGCGCACGCGAATCGTCCTCCAGTTGCAGTTGGACGATTTGCCGGTTGTGATCGGTATCGCCTGAGAAAATCCCCTCCAGCATCACCCGTTTGTCAGCAACGGAGGTGGGCAAAGTCAGCTCCGGCTGGGGTGGCGCAGCATCTGGACTGGCGGGATCCTCGCTGTTGGGCTGGTTGCCATCCCGCAGCTCATTGATGCGAAACATTTCCCGTTCGTTATTCCCCAGTACGATCACGTTATTCTGGATCAGCCGCGGGTCGGTATTGACCCAGCCACTGGAGACGTCGGGGTCGTGAATGACCACCGCACCGTGATCGCGCAACTGGCGGATTGCCCGGTCGCTCTGACGGTCCTGCCAGCGCGCCTGCAAATCGTGCATGTCGTCGATCTGGTAGCGGGGGCCGGCAAGGACCCGGATTGCGGCAACGGCGCGAAAAAAGTCGGCTTCGCCTCCTTCGAGGCTGATCGATTCCATGATTTTGAGAATGCGCCAACGCTGCTCGGTTGTTCCGGACAGAAAGGCACTGGCCAGTTCGGGCAATGTTTCTGGGCCGGCCTGCGAAAGTTTTTCGGTTGCCGACTGGCGTGTCACGTACTGCACATCGTTCAGGCTGGCGATTCGCCGGGAAATGTCAGGCGAAACTTCGCCTCCGGGTGAGGACAGCTCCTGTCCGCCGGGCTGAAAAAGCCCCCAGGCTGAACAGGGGATGAACCCTCCAGCGAAGAGTAGCATGGCAATTCGGGCTAATTGGGACAGTTCCAAACGCATCGAAGATCTGTTTCGTTCCCACCGGGAACCTGAATGGAGTGGGGAGGGGCGATTCCCACAGGACTCGCCCAGCATCATAGGCAGGCAGGGTGTCTCGCGTCGAGTTCATTGTTGCTGGCGCCAGCGCCAGCAAACCTGTCGCATCGGGGTCAAACCAAAAAAACCGGTACGAACGGAAAATCCTGCCCGGTTTCTGTAAATCCTACCGTCGTGACAGTCGATATCCAACCAAGAAGAACCCGATTATCCGGAAAAAACCCCACCCCGACCCGGCCAGTTTGCGCCGGCAGGCGGAGAACAACAACCATGCAGATTGAAACCACCCGTTTTGAAACCGTTGCGATCGAGCCGGAGGACATTCTGTTTTTTCGCCACGGGATTTTCGGATTCGAGAAGTGCAGGCACTGGGTATTGCTGGCTGATACGGCCAACCGCGCTGTTGCGTGGCTGCAAAGCATTCAGCGCCCGGACCTCGCTGTGCCCGTGGTTTCGCCACGGAGGTTTCTCCCCGATTACCAGGTGCGCATCGACCCGGCAGACGTTTCGGGACTGGATCTGGAGTCCGCCGACCAGGCTTATGTCCTGGCAATCGTGGGACGCGACTCGGATTCGCTGACGTTGAATTTGCGGGCACCGATCGTCATCAATCTGGACCAGAAGACCGGCATGCAGCTGATCACAACGGACAGCCAGCCGTTGCAGTACGATCTGGCCACCCTGCCGATTTCCCATCGCCGATCGGCCTGAGAACGCGACGCGATACCTGCAGGAGTAAGTGGGAAAAAATCTTTTTGCCATGGCCGGACTGGTTTTTTTCTGAAAATGACCGGCAGGGCATTGCCTCTGGCCATTCCAGGTGATCCGGTTGTGCCGGTTGATGTCGCCGGTTCGGGGAGTGTGCGGGTATCGGCCCGTTTTTCTGCCGCACCAACCGGATTGACCGGAAGAGGCTGAACTGGCGGGGCCGAAGCTGAATCACCGCGGTCGGGCCGTCGATAACGACGCATAGGATGTTGTCCGCGTGAATATTACTCGCGAGGGGTAGCACTTCGTAACTGAACCAGCCAATCAAACCAGCGCCTCCAAATTGGAAACGGCGCCGCCCATACAGGAAAATGTTCCTCGCGGGGCGAAATCAGGGGTACATCGTCATGCTCGTCCTTTCCCGGCACCGTGATGAAAGCATCATGATTGGTGATGACGTGATGATCACGATCGTGGACATTCGTGGGGACAAGGTCCGGTTGGGGATCGACGCTCCCCCCGAAGTTCCCGTCCATCGCCAGGAAATCTATGAGGCCATCAAGCGAGAGAATCGCAAGGCCTCCAAACTGGGCCCCAATGA
The DNA here is from genome assembly GCA_041752775.1 of Pirellulaceae bacterium. Taxonomy (GTDB): domain Bacteria; phylum Planctomycetota; class Planctomycetia; order Pirellulales; family Pirellulaceae; genus BJ22. Next base: position 3,984 of record JBGSVU010000813.1, read on the forward strand.
AACCAAAGACCTCGGCAAGTAGTCTGCCTGGTCGGTAGCTGGATCGCGGTTGGCGGGCGTAAACGCAGTGGGGCGGCCGAAAAAAATGGCCGCCCTTTTCGCTGCGCGGTGTTTCCCAGCCTGGTGATTTTCAGCCTGCTGTTGGTCACGCCGCGTTAGCCCCGGTTGGTACCGATCAGCCGTTTGGGCGTTAGCCCCGGTTGGTACCGAAGAACCGTGACCAGCGCCAAAACGGCTCACCCTGAAACCCAAAGGTGACAACCCGCTGGGGAGGATCGGGAAACTCCAGCGGCAAGCTATGTTGCGCGGCGTTCCTGTGGCGGGAGTTCCCTGTCAGAACCGTTGAATTCGCGCTGGAAAAAACAAGCCGCGCAGCCCTCACGGCAGGGCCTGATTCCACCCGCTTTCAGGGCAAACGATTCCAGCAGTGGATGCGGGACGTCGATGGAAAAGTGAGGGTGGCGCGCCAGGGAACGGCAGAAAGGCCTGCCGCGACTGGACTCGGAAATGAACGGAAGGTGCTCGGGCGATGTGGAAATCATTTTTTTTGGCTGTCGGATTTTTCCTGCTGATTCTCGGACTGGAAACGCTGGTGGTCCAGAAATTTGCCATGGCCAGCGGCAGTCGCGTGCCGCGGATCGTCAGTAGCGTGACAGAGGATCTGACCACGCCGGCATGGACGGCACCGGGGCCGAACCAGCCGGTTCGCCGGCGGGAAATCCGGACTCGGGAGTGGATGCCCTGGAGCCTGCTCGCGGCTGGCGCGATCACGGTCATGTATACACTGTCCCTTCCGCAGAGAACGGGTGGGCCTGGGAACGGGTAGGCCAAACCAGAAAAAAGGGGCGATCAGTCCTGGCGCACTTCGCGTACTAGTATTCCGTCACGCCCTGGTTTACGGGTAGACGGTAGTGGGGGGGGG
>JBGSVU010000814.1:0-3943 GCA_041752775.1 Pirellulaceae bacterium
GGTGATGGCCGTCGTCTGGGCTTCGATGGCTGTTGTCTGCGTTTCGATTTCAGTCACCAGTCCATCGACCGCAGTGGTCAGCGCCCCGATGGCGGTGGAGAGTGCCGACATGGCGGTGATGATCGAATCCTGTTTGGTCGATGTCGCCAGTGCGATGTCGGTCCCGCTGGCGTCACTGGCGACCACGCGGGACAGGTGCCGGGTCTCCATGGATTCCGTGATGGTGTGAGTGGCGACCAGTGTCCCGGTGCCCTCAGTGACTTCAATGCTCGATGTTGCCATGTTGCTTTCCTTTTAACTCGGGACCGTGATGACCAGCCCGCCAAGAAATCCGCCGACCCCGCCGTCGTCTGGTTCCGGGATGTCCGGCGGGAGTGCGGCCGCGACGTTGCATTCCGCGACGGTCCACTGGGATGAAATGATCGCTGCACTGGTGCCCAGCGTGCCGCCAACTCCCAGCAGGATTTTCCGGACCGCTGATTCTTCGCCAGGCCGGACGTCCAGAATGTCGTACATATTCGGCCACATGGTTCCGCCCCAGGTGATCGGCAACTGCAGCCCGATGGCGGCGCGAAAACTGCGCCACAGATCGTCGGCACTGGACAGACTGGTGGCGTCAGTCAGTGCCGTGAATGTCTGCGGCTCGTGACGGAATCCCGTGACCCACAGCGAATGGTACGGCAAGCCTGGCCGGGTTTCGACTTCGGTCGTCCTGGCGGCGCGCAGCGGGTACGGGAAGTCGATGAACTCGAACAGTCCGATTTTGTAATTGCTGGCCATCAGTTCCGCTCCGTCTGCATGTTGGACTGAATGGCCGCGTTGCCGTTACTCGGACGGCCGACGCTGCGGTTTTCGAGTTTCAGTGATTCCAGCTTGCGGTTGAACTCTTCAAGGGCTTTAATCTGTCGCTCGAACTGTGCCGTGTAGGCGTCCCACTCCTCTTTGGTGCCGCCGATCCGGATTGCTGACTCATCGCGCTCGCGCTCCAGTGCCGCGCGGCGAGATCCTACGAAACCCTGAGCCCGCTCGAACGCGACGTCATCGGTGGCCGCATTGCGGATCCGCATCCCAACGCCCATCCAGTTATCGGACATCATCTGCAACGTGGCATCGACACCGGCGTCCGGGGACCGATTCTGCTGCAGCATCGATAGCGTTTGGTCGGCGATGATTTTCCGCAATGCCAGGCCTGAGCTGCCCTGCTGGCTTTCGATTTGCGCCGTCAACTCGCTGGCCGCTGTCCCGGCAAATAGTTCGGCGGTGGCGGTCCGGGTTTCGCGGACCTGCTGCAGGAACTCAGCGTCGTCGATCCGGATTGCCGCTTTGGCTTTGGCTGCCTCTTTGAAAATATCGCTATTGGCGTCGGCGATCAGCTTGAAAAACTTCTTGTACTTTTCTTCCCCGAAGTCCTCGGAGAAAAACGAATCCATCATGGCCTGATTTTGTGTCAGGGCCTGAATCTGCTGGAACGGCATCTGGCCGACACCAGACAGGCTGGTTCGCATCGACTCAGCCCGGTTCAGCTGGTCCTGCAGGTCGGCAATTTTTTCGTCAGCGGATTTTCGCTGTGCTGCGGTCTTCGCTCCGGACCGGCCAACCCTCGCCTCGGCCATCTGCTCCGTGATTTTCTCGACCTTCTTGTCAACGTCCGCCCCCTGGAAAAACTTCTCCATTCGGCCCAGCAGCTGGACGGCAGCGGTCGATGAAGATTGGCCGGTGACGTCCGTCCCGGCCTTTGTGAGCGTTGCATAGATCGCCGCTGCCTCGCGGGCCGCTTCGCCCTTGTTCTCTTTGGCGATCGTCGATGTCGCGATGGCGACCACGGGAGCCAGGTTCTTGGCCATCATTTCCGGATCGGTGATTCTTGCCTGAGCGCCCGACTGCAGGAGGAAGCTGAGATTCGTCCCAGCGGCATCGGTTCCGGTCCCACGCGCCAGGTCGATCGCGGCAGAAGCGAATGTCGCCAGCTGCTCCGGGTTGTTGGCGGTCAGTCTCGCCGCTGCCTCGGCGGCTGCCAGTGCCTGTTGGGTCGATGCTCCGGCCGACACGCCGCCACCGACAGCCGCGATCAACTGTGACTCGTCGGCGAACCCGGTCCGCAGAGCGATCTTTTTGATTTCATCCAGCGTCGATTGCTTCTGGACGGTCTGCAGGCCAGCGAAGTTTTTGATTGCGTCCGACTGAGCGGTCGCGATGGTTTTCGACCGGTCGGCGATCTTGCCCATCAGGGCATCTTGTTCGCCCAGCATCTGATTCCACTGGGCCACTCCGGCTTTGATCAGTCCGATCGTTCCGGAGATTCCGATGTAGCTGATCGCCATGTCTTTCAGCTTGCTGACCGATTGTTCCTGCCGCTTGTTGATCTGGTCCAGCACGCTGGTCTGCTGTTTCGCCGCGTCCTTCTGGTTCCGGTTGCCCTCCTCAAGTTTTGCTTCCAGCTTCGCCTGCGCGGCCAGCACCTTCTCATACTCGCGCATGAGCTGGCTGGTGTCGCCGGTGAATTTTTGGGTGACTGACATGGTGGCTCGTTAATAGTAACCGGCGGCGATCAGCAACTCGCCGCGACTTGGTCGATGGTGTGGGGATGTTCCGTTTCGCCAGGATTCAAACTGCAACCATCCGGCGGTTGGGATGTATCGCCGGGGGTCGTGTCTTTTTTTTTCTGCTCGTCCAGCTGCGGGTTGTCCAGGCAGAACAGCGTGATCAGTTGCGTGGTCTGGTGGTCGATGACCGGACAGCCGACGAACTGCAGGAGGTTCGATTCCGCTGCGCCGATCCGGTAGTTGACGCCGAGGATTTTGAGTGCAGCGGCGGCGAGCTGGCTGGCCGGAAGGTTCTCGGTGCCGTGCCAGTGGCCGTGCAGCGTGGCGGTCAGTTCCCACAGCCAATCGAATTCCGGCTTGACCCTCGATGTCGCGACTCCGGTCTGGAGATCAAACAGGAAATCAGCCGGGAGCGTCACGTTGCCATCGATCGGGCTGCGGGCAATCGGGACAACCCAGTCGCGCCCGGCGGCGTCCGTGACGTTGTAGCCAGCACACAACTGCGGACGGGCCGTGTCCGGCGGGCCAGGTGGTTGATCGCTCTGGCAGCCGACATGGAACGATTTGCAATCGAGCCAGACGTAATGCTCGTCGGGCTTCGGATCCTCGGGCCCGATCGCAAGCACAACTCCAGGATTGCCGCGAACGTCTGGCCGGGCTGGAACGACGCTGATCTCGTTCGGTCGCGTGACGCCGAGGTACTGCAGGCCAGCCTTCGCCAATTCTTTTTTCAACAGTCCGCTGGTGGCGATCTGCGATGGCGTGACGGCCGGAAGGAAATAAACGAACTTGCTCACCGGTGCCTCGTGGTCGTGTCAGAAAAAGCCGGTGACCAGATTGCAATCCGATCACCGGCGGACAGAGTGGCGGTCCATGCCCCGCCCTCGTGTGCTACTGCTGTGGCTGCTTGCCTTTTTCGATCTTCGGCTTGTTGGTCCGGTTGGCCGCGTTGGCAAACTGGGCGCGAACCATCTGGTGGTTGGCTGTCTTGCGGGCTTCGATGACCTGCAGGACTTCGTGGTGGTTGAGCTTCGCCAGTCTGGTCTCGACGGCCCCGGTCGGGATGCCGAGTGCAGCGCTGCAGAACATCATGTCGACCTTGCCGTCCTCGGGGGTGAGGGCCAGCCAGGCGTTTTTCTCCTGCGGTTCATCGGTGGGTTCGATCTGCTCACCCTCGCCCAGTTCGCCCTCCATCTCCTCGATGGTTCCGGAGTTCTGGTCAAGCAATCCGACTTCACCGGACTCGCCTTCGATGGTCGCCTGATCGGCCACCAGTTCCGTGGTGTCTTCCAGTTTGTCGTTCACTTTTTTCTTCGCCATGTTGGTCACCTGTTGGGTTGTGGTTGAATGGTTGGTTTGGTGGTCGTTACGGTCAAGCGATCGCCGCCGTGGTGTCGACG
>JBGSVU010000815.1:0-1584 GCA_041752775.1 Pirellulaceae bacterium
ACGCGCGCCAGTTGATCGCGGTGCCCGATTCCCTGCTTCAGTCGCCCAACTATGCTGACAGCGGTTTGCTGGGCTGTTTCCGGAACCAGGCGATGCTGCTGGACGGCGTGCGTTATTCGTTGCCGCTGGGTGCGCCGATGCTGATGTTGCTGGTCAATACCGACCGGATCGATCCGGAACAGCTGGCGGGCAAAACCTGGGACGAAGTTGAACTGGCCATCGCAGCGGCCAGTGAAGCGACAGGGGGGATCGTTTATCCCGACGCAGACGGGTGGCTGGCGTGGAGTTTGCTCGCGCGGACGCTCCCTCTGATTCGTTCGCACTCGGATGTGTCGGTTTTTTTTGACGTCGGCGACATGCGGCCTTTGGTCGACTCGGTGCCGTTTGTCCAGGCACTGGAGCAAATGAAAAAGCACTCGGTGCCCCTGGAGAATGGGCAGCCGCGCGGGCCGGAGGAAGTTTTTAACAGGGTCGCGTCGGGCCAGGCGGTGGCAGGGATCGGATGGCCCAGCGCCCATTTTCTGGAAGCCGGAGCTGCCGAAGTTCCCGTGGCTGCAATCCGGTTGCCGGGTTCGGAAAGGAATTTTTTGCGCACCGAAAACCGGTGGACAACGCGGTCAGATGGTGAACAGCGGCAGTACGAACTGTTCGACCATCAGGGAAGGTTCGTGGCCGTGACAACCGCGAGTCTGCATGCCAGCCAGGCGTTTGAGTTGGCGACATGGCTGAGCAATGCTGCCAGTTCACAGGTCGCAGCCCGTTCGGTGGCGACGGGACCGTTTCGCCGGTCGCATCTGGACAATTTTGCGCCCTGGATTGGCAATTCGGTTGCTGCAGAACATGTCGGCCTCTGGTCTGCGGAACTGATGGCGGCCGGCGACTCACGGATGTCCGCCGGTTTTCCGGAACTGGCCGGGCGCGACGAATACCTCGGAATTTTGGCTGCTGCGGTCCGATCCGTTTTAACAGGACAAGTGCAGGCGGAAGCGGCGCTGCAGGAGGTCGCGAATCAGTGGCAGACGCTGACGGAAAAGTACGTTGTGGAGGCCCAGCGAGCGGTGCTTCGGCGCCGGAAATAGGCCCAAAAAACCTCTGTTTTTTACGGGATTCTGTGCGTTTGACCAAAGGTGTCACGCGCCTCTGCGATATCTGTTGTGTCACCTGAGGGGCGGGCCAGCGGCGCTTTTTTACCGATTCCTGCACGGAATCCGTCGAAACGCACCGGATCGGCTTTGGACTCTGGGGGTGACTTACAACGTATTTTTCAAGTTGTTTTCCACAAATCGAGGAGTTTGCAAGATGCTGGTACTTTCCCGCAAGAAAAAAGAGACCATCGTTGTCAACGAAGAAATCACGATCGAGATTCTGGAGATCAAAGGCAATCAGGTGCGGATTGGCATCACGGCACCGCGCGCCGTGCGGGTCCGCCGCGGAGAATTGACTCCACGCTTTCGGGCCGAAGAATCGCCTCAACTGAAATCATGGGTAGCGCCAGAAATCGTGCGGGAAGAGATCCTGCAGTTCGCTGTCGCCGAGCTGGTCTAGTATTCCGTCACAGGTCAATTTTCGGGTAGTGGGGGGGGG
>JBGSVU010000816.1:0-2858 GCA_041752775.1 Pirellulaceae bacterium
CGTCGCGGTTTACCAGCACCATTTCTTCCATCAGCTGTTCGTGCGTCAAATCCGGAAACCGTTCACCGACCAGCGGATCGTGCAACGACACAAACGCCAGCCGCTTCCGTCCGTCCCAGCGAAACAGGTTGCGAACCTGACGCGTACAGAACTGGCAGTGGCCGTCATAGATCACGAGGTCGGCATGCGGGTTTTCGTCCGGCCCCGGCAGCGGCGGCAGAGATTTCGATTGGGAGTGGGCAGATTTGAGCATCGTGAAATTCGGGTGAGGTGGCGACTCGCAATGAATTGTACGTCGAAACCCGGGTCGGCCTCCATAAATTTGACCGCTGGGGAAAGTTTCACGCAACCGGCTTTTCGATGAAAAGGCCCCGTTTCAGGTGAGAGCAGAACAATTGTCCCAATTGTTCGTCCGCGGACCCTCCGCGTCGGCATTTGACCGGCACCATGAAAAACAGGCACTTCAATAGCCGGCCTGAATAACCGGCCGGAGAAGATCTGGGCAGTCGCAGGCAGGTTTTGGCATCTCGTGCAAAACTTGACGTTCGCAGCCAGAACTGAGTCATGCCGGCCAGACCTGATCTACTGTCGCCAATTGCTTTACGATCGGGCAATTGCCCGACAATAAAAAAAACCGCCCAAATCCGAATGCTCCCGGCTCTCAATGCCCTTAACCGCCGGTGGTGTCAGCCATCGAAACCGGCCTGAAACCAGGTTAGACTGGCGGCCTTTTCAAGGCGAAAAAGAGGATCCGGTTAAACAGATGGTTCGGGCCAGTATCGTGGGGGCGTCGGGGTACGTCGGCGGTGAGCTGTTGCGGCTGGTGCTGGCTCATCCCGGGATGGAACTGGCCCAGGCAACGTCGCAAACATACGCCGGACGTTTTCTGCATTCGGTGCATCCGAACTTGCGGGGCGTGTCCACCGGCAAATTCGTACCGCTGGAGAAACTGGACGATTGCGATTTGTTGTTCATGGCTCTGCCTCATGGCCAACTGGCCGGGCGAATTGAAGAATTTGCGCCGCGTTGCCAGCGGTTGATTGACTGTTCGGCTGATTTCCGGTTGCGCGACCCGTCAGTCTATGAGAAATGGTATGGCCACCCGCACCCCGCTCCACAGTGGCTGGACAGGTTCGTCTACGGGCTGCCGGAAATCTATCGCGAACAGATTCGCGATGCGAAGTTTGTTTCCGGCGTCGGCTGCAATGCGACCGCGACGAACCTGGCGCTGTTGCCGCTGGCGCGGGCCGGATGGATCGACCAGGCGGTGGTCGAAGTCAAGGTCGGATCGTCGGAAGTCGGCAACCAGTTCAGCCTGGCCACGCATCACCCCGAACGGGTCAACGTGGTCCGGGCCTTTGCGCCCACCGGACACCGGCACCAGGCGGAAATCGCACAGGCGCTGGGGACGTTTCCACTCCACTTTTCCGCAACGGCCATTGATCTGGTTCGGGGGGTGGCCTGTACGGCCCATGTTTTTCCGAATCGCGCGGTCAGCGACCGGGATTTGTGGAAACTGTTTCGGGAGACTTTTCGGGACGAACCGTTTGTCCGCATCGTCAAGGAACAGCGCGGGCTGTATCGTTATCCCGAACCGAAAATCCTGGCGGGAACGAACTTTGTCGAAGTCGGTTTCGAAGTCGATGAAACGACCGGCCGCATCGTCGTCCTGTCGGCGCTGGACAATCTGGTGAAAGGCGCGGCGGGCAGCGCCGTGCAGTGCGCCAACCTGATGCTGGGCCTGGAGGAAACCCTGGGCCTGGGTTTTTGCGGGCTGCATCCCTGATTTTCAAAACACTTTTTTCTGGAAACGCTGAAGACGCCCATGATTGTTGTCAAAGTCGGTGGGAGTGAAGGGATTGACTACGACGCGGTTTGCTCCGATGTGGCGCAGATCGTTGCCGCTGGCCAGCAGATCGTGCTGGTGCATGGCGGTTCCAGCCAGACCAATGCCGTCGCCACGGCGCTGGGGCACCCCCCGCAGTTCATCACTTCACCCTCGGGGTATACCAGCCGCCTGACCGACCTGCGCACGATGGAGATTTTCAAAATGGTCTACTGCGGCCAGATGAACAAGACTCTGGTCGAAAAACTGCAGGCCCTTGGGGTCAACGCCGTTGGCCTGTCGGGAATCGATGGCGGATTGTGGCGTGGTCCGCGCAAGGCCGCGATTCGCGCCATCGACGAAAACGGAAAAACCCGCATGGTCCGCGACAACTTCACGGGCAACGTGGAAACGGTCAACGTCGCGCTGCTGCAACTGCTGCTCGATGCGGCTTACTTGCCGGTGCTGACGCCGCCGGCGATCAGTCATGAGGGGCAGGCCATCAATGTCGATGGCGACCGGGCAGCGGCAGAAACAGCCAAAGCCCTTCGTGCAGACAACCTCGTCATTCTCTCGAATGTGCCCGGCGTGTTGCGATCGTTTCCCGACGAAGCCAGTTTGATCCATCAGGTTGCTTTTGAAGAAATCGAAGAGATCACGCGAACCTGTGCCGCGGGCCGGATGAAAATCAAATTGCTTGCGGCCCGGGAAGCACTTGAGGGAGGCGTTTCGCGTGTGATCCTTGGTGATGCCCGCTGCAAAAACCCGATCCGCCACGCACTGCAGGGAAACGGCACCACCCTCTCCCGGCCCCAGGCCTGACCAAACACTAAACACTCACAAGCAGCAGGTAGCGGAAAGGCGCAAGCCGTCCGGTAACAGCGCACAACAAAACACTCAAACAAGCGCACCAGCCCAGGCCGTCCGCTCACAGCGCCAAACCAGCAAAAACCGGGCGTTACAATTTCCCCGTTTCGAAAACCGAAAACCCCGTGGACGACAATCCCTGGCCCAGCTTCCAGCAAACTCAATC
>JBGSVU010000817.1:0-2923 GCA_041752775.1 Pirellulaceae bacterium
GGTTTCGTTCTGCCTGAAGCCCAGATTTCCGGCCCCCAGACGGCAGACAGAGAACAGATGGATCACTATGGCGACCAAGAAAAAAGCTAAAGCGGCCCCGGCCGAAAAAGCCGTGAAGAAAAAGAAGGCCAAGGGCGATGCTGCCGACGCTCCCAAAAAGAAGGCCGAAAAGAAACCTCGCAAGAAGGCCGCCAAACGCAGCCGCAAAAAAGAAGCCGTACCCGACCGTTTGAAAATCTACTGGGGTGTTTTCAATCACGCACTGAAACGGGTCGCGCTGTACGAGTTCAACCAGAAAAAAGCTGCAGAGAAACGGGCTTCCGAATTGAGTGATGGAGGCAAACCGCCTCACTTCGTGCAAAAAATAAAGGAAGTCATCGACCCCAGCACGATTACATCGGCTGGCGACGAAGAGGAATAAGAGACTGTTCCTGCAGACTGGCCCCGAAAAGCCTGCCCCGAAAAGCCTGCCCCGAAGCGGTCAGGCTTTCTTTGTTTTTTCCGGGATCGGCTATTGGTTTCTGGCTGCGCGGTTGGCAGCCGCCAGTTGTCGGTCCAACGGATACATCGGGTCGGAGTGGCAATGCTTCGACCTGCTTTGCGTTCGCTGCTTTTCTTTCGCAGTCGCAACCAGCGCAATGGCAAATGCCATGTGTCGTTCCTTCGGACAGATTGCGTGGTAGCGAAAGAACTTCGATGGACGGGAGATTCTGACGGGCGGGTGGCACCGCAAAAAGGCACTCCGAAAAAAGGCACTGAAAGAAGCCAAAACGAAGGCACCAAAAGCGGTGGTAACTCAAACTGGGTTCCAGTTGACGGTCACTCCGATGACAATTGACAGCACGGTTTGGCCCATTGAAAATTGGGTGGTCTCCGCCTGCCAATGCCTGATTTTCCGAATTCGAACTGGAATCCCAATGATTCATCACGATCGCTCCGGCGTCAGTCCGTCCCCGGCATCCGGTCCCCGGAAACGGCGTGGGCTGTGGTGGATTTTGAAGTGGAGTCTGGCGATCATCGTGCCCCTGGTCATGCTGGCGGCGTTGCTCAATTTCCGGATGGGGCCAGAGAAAAATTCGCCGCTGGTCCGGGTTAGCCCGCAGACGACGTTTGCGACCGGACCGCTCAAACCCGGCGGCGACGTCGATTACGTCGCTTACGTCAACCAGCTGTACCATGTCCCGCCCGACCAGAACGCGATGGTCGACCTGATCCGGATCATGGGGCCACAGCCGGAGGGGGCGATGTTGCCAGCGAAGTTTTTTCAGTTGCTGGGAATCGCGCCGCTGCCCAAAGAAGGCGACTACATGGAATACATCGATGTCAGGCTGCATCCAAAAACCGGGAAGGAGAACATCACGGCGACAGTCGACGGCGTCAGCCTGAATAACGAACAGATCGAAGAGATCGTGATGAATGTTCCCTGCCCAATGGGGCAGTTTCCAGTTGTCGACCAGTGGTTGGAATTCAGCGGGCAGCACCTGGCGGCGTTGCGGGCTGCGGTTCAGAAACCGGACTATTACGCACCCTGGGTCGGTGACACGATGTTCGGCGTTTTGCTGCCCCATGTCCAGCGCATGCGCAGCCTGGCCCGTTCGCTCCAGGCGTCGGCGATGAGACGTCTGGGAGACGGCGATGTGGACGGAGCCGTCGACGACCAGATTGCAATGTTGCGGCTGGGGCGGCATGTGGGCAGCCAGGGGGGACTGATCGAGTTGCTGGTCGGTACTGCCATTGAGGGAATCGGTCAAGCGTCGATCGGCCAAACGATTCACTCCGGCCAATGCCGTATGGAGGACCTTCAGCGACTGGCCCGCGAAATGGATGCACTTCCGCCGATCCCCGGTTTGGCAAAAGAGCACATCGACACCGAGCGGATGGTGGGGCTGGAGTGTGTCATCCACATCGGGCGGCACGGGCCGTTGCCATGGGGCGGCAATTTTGTCTTCCCGGGTTCCGAAATCCAGCCAGGTTTCGAGGATGGGCTGATGCGATCGAGCATCGACTGGGAAGTCGTCTGTATCGAGGTGAACCAGTATTACGACCAGCTCGAGGCAGCGCTGGAACCCGCCGGCCCGTCGGTGCGGGCGGAACGGATGCGTGGGTTCGAGGCCGAATTCAGGGCGATGGAATTGCAGATGCGAACGCCGTCAACGCTTGTGAAGTCGATCCTGTCCGGTCGGTCTGGTCGCGGTCGATTGCTTGCGGGCCAAATGGCGGGGATGCTGCTGCCGGCACACCAGCAGGGTTTTGCTGCCGGACAAAGAATCACGGCCCTGAACGCCACGACCCGAATTGCGATTGCGCTGGAACTGTTTCGGCTGAAAAACGGCGAGTATCCCCGGAAACTGCCTGAACTGGTGCCGGAATTTCTGCCCGCGATTCCGCCCGATCCCTTCACGGGTCGGCTTCCGGTCTACCGTCCCGCCCACGGCGATCCGTACCAGCTGTACAGCCTTGGCCCGAACGGCATCGATGACGGCGGAGCCGACATGAATGACGTGCCGTATGCCGAATGCGATGTGCCAGCCGTTCCCCGAATCCGCACGATGCAGCAGATTTTGGAGAAGATTGAGACTGAAGGTGATTGAGTGGCGGGTGGGTAGCCGCCAGTTGTCGCTCCACCGGAAAAATCCGGTGGAAGCGCAACGAACTCTGATGGTGCATCATCGATGGGTGCATCATCATCGATGGGTGCATGGTACGGAACGCCAGGTACGGAACGCCGGCATGGACGGTGGATTGTTCGGCAGGCACCGCATTGCCGTACGCACCGATTTGCCAGGGTTTCCCTGCAGGGGATCGAATCGGTGTCGTCCGCAGCCGCGAACGGTTTTGATTTAGCGGGGCAGGGTTGTTCCCGGCTGCAAGGACCGGTTTTCGCGCGGCAATGTCGTGCCGGACTGGCCAGGGACGAGTCGGC
>JBGSVU010000818.1:0-3986 GCA_041752775.1 Pirellulaceae bacterium
GTGCGTCCGGTAGTCTGGGCTGTCCCGCCCTGACGGGCAAGATTGTTGTTTTGGCCAGAATCCCGCTGATCGGCCTGGCGACCATCTTCCTTGGCCATCATTTCGGCCTGAAGTTGCTGCGGAACCATGGTTTTGATCCGCTCATTCAACTGCTTGTGGTCCTCGACCAACATCTCGGCAAACTGTTTGCACTCGGAATGGGTGGCCCGTTCGGTGGCCATTTTGGCGAGAGTAATCTCACAATGGTTGCCAAGATACAGTTTGGATGCCAGAACTTCCGAAAGTTTCGGCATTTGGCCATCCTGGGACTGGGCAGGCTGCTGAGGCTGCGCGCGATTCGTATTGCCAGTCTGGTTCCCGGTCTGATTCCCGGTCTGATTTTGCGCCAACAGGGCGGTCGAAAAAATCGACATCGCCAGTACTGAGAGCGTCGTTGTCATTGTCTTATTCATAACAATTTTCCTTGAAGTCTGTGTTCTGTAAAAAAAGAAACGTTGAGAAGTTGGGAGACTGGTTGTCCGGCATCCGCACTGATGCAAAAACAGCCGGAAACCTTCGAAACACTCAAATGGCAATTCAGCCCTCTCACGCGAGACGGGCCGCAACGAGTTCCAGAATCAGCGGCAGTCTTCTCCACCTGCCGCCCGCCTGATACCAGTTGCCTACCTCCTGGTTCACCGCTGCCGGTGAATAATTCGCCTGAGTTCCGGCCCTTTCCAGAAAACCTGAATCCGCTTTATTACCTCCTCCTGGCCCAGCTGGAATCTTTTACGGCTTTCGGGCTCTGTTCGTGCAGTGCTTGCTGAGTGTGCCGATGCCCCCCGAACAGAATGCAAAGTCCATGCCATCCACAACGGAATGCTGATCCAGCAACGCATGCAAAGTACGATGCACGCCAAACAATACACTCCAGCCACTCACCACGCCAAACCTTCCAGACAGTGTGCAGATGTTTCAAGCGTGGAGAACAGAGGCAATTCAGTCGCCATCGTCTCGACTCGGGCCGGGCAGAATAAGCAGTTTCCCATCGTGCTCCTCAACAATCTGTCGCAAAGCGCTTTCCTGGTTCACCAGAGATTCTTTGGCAGCGGACCGTATCCGCGATTCAATCATGCCGCGAGTAAACCAGGATGCACGAGTCTGGATAACGAGCTGCAACGATGTGGCAAAGTGCGCCTTTCCTTCCCCGTCGGGGGTCAGCAACAGGCGTGCGTCGTAGTCACGGACCGGACCGGCTGGACTGGCTAGCTGGTTGGTCGACTCCAGACGATCGACCCGGACCTTGATGGACTGGTCCAGTTGCAACTCCACTTCACCCAACCAGCCATTCCGGGTCACGACCTCCAGTTGGCCATCTCCGCTCAGCTCCCAGTCCCTGTCGAGCAGTCGGTCGTCGTTCTCAAACCGGATTTCCAGCCATTGCTGGTCTTTCAGTCGGGCATCGGCCATCGCGACAATCGTTTTGATGGAATTCGTCCGGACCAGAATTTTGCGAACCCGCTCCATCGGCCGATCGATCAAAAACTCGTGTTCGGCGCTGGAACGCACCTCCATCGTCTGCAGCGGAACCAGCGCAAAAACCAGCAGAACAGCCGCAACCACAGTGATCGCGGCCGTTGTCATCCATCGAATCGACATCGTTTGCATCTCCGGGAGGCGGTGGCAAATCAGACAACCGCCAGGGGGAGTCAAGCCACCCGGTGAAATCCGGAAGGAAAGCCAAAGCCAGACTCCGCCCGCGGACCTTATCCGGAATACAGGCAGCCACCACACTGAAGCAATTCAGCAATTGGCGTGCCAGAACCCGACTGGTTGAATGGGGACAGCGGTGCTCGATCCGGGTGGAAATCCCAACAATATCAACAAGTTGAAACCTGTGTTTGGAGACTATCCTCGCACCGGCGAAATCTGATTTTTCACTAAAGGTTGGTGCCGCCGGTTTGAGTTGAATGGGTCGGGTTGACTGGGTTTCCATCCATCCCGATTCAAAACTGGCCCCATTCAGAATCCGGTCCGTTAGAATAAAGTCACTCCCGACAACCAACAGTCTCCTAATCGCGACTTGGAGTAGGCCATGGACCAGAGCATCGACCGGGTGAATGTCGTCGTGATCGAATCAGGCGGCTGCCACATGACCACTCACTGCGATCTGGATACGGCGACAACCCTGATTGCCCTGATTTCGGAAGACCCGGCCAGCTGGGCAGAAGCCATGAGTGTCTGGCCCCGCTATCGCACGCCAGCGGTTTGCGAGTTCGTCAGCAGCATTCCTTTGGAAGAATGCGGCTGCGACAGCGTGATGGAATCGCTTCTGACGACGAATGCCTGGGTGGCGATTGACTTTCGTGAGCAACGGATTTTAACTGGCGGTCAGTTTATGCCAGTCGGTCGCGACGCATCTTTCGCCATGGTCGTTGATGAATCTGGCAAACAACGCTGCCCGATGAGTATCCACTTGCCTCCGTGGTGGGAGCTGCGCGAGGGAGTTGAGCCGCGGGAACTTCGACAAGGGCGGCACTCCACGGGCCACAAGCCTCACGTGGATCGCGATGTGCTTTATGGCGACGCGTTTCTGGCCGATGTCGCAACGAGGGTTCTGGAAACGACCGGCAGCGAACGCTGGCGACAAAGCGGGGCCAGCGAAAATCGACAGGCGCTCTATCCGTTCACTGTTTCTGTCCATCGCTACTGGCTGATGACACCCCGCGATGATTTGGACGGACGCATGCCCCGCGAGCTGTTGCACGGCGCGATGGACTGGAGCGACGCTGTCATATGGGGACAGCGCCTGCGATTCGAAGACGGCGCTCCAATGGTTGCCGCTCCCTGCGACTGGTCCGGATTTGAGACGGCACCGATGGGGAGGGAGGAAATGTGCTTCTATTTCGATTTGTGCCGGGAAATCATCAACGCAGGCTGGTTTTATCTGACGCAGCCTTCCGAACCATCTGGTCATCCGGGACAGTCTCAGGATTCAGACGGCTCGACCAGGCCGGTCCAGATGGCCGAGTTCATCAGCTATCTGCGCGGAGTCAGAGACAACTGGCTGGACAATCCCTTTGAAGGTGACTCGCCACCCCGTTTTATAATCGAGTGCTGTCGTCGCAGGGTTCCCCGGGGAGAGGGTGTCCCAGTCGAAGGCATAGATGGCGCCCAGTCCGAACAACATGTCGCCGAATGCGACTGCCCCATCTGCGATATGATGGCCGACGGCATTTTCGGTGTCGGTTTTACTGGTATTGACGGGCATCACCTGGAGCTGGATGACGAGTTCGCTTTCTCAATGCAACCGACCCGGGAGGCCTGGGAAGCGCAACAGCAGGAAAACGCCCAGTTTCATGCCCAACTGGATCGCGAGTTGGCAGAACGCAAATCCGCTGGCGAGACCGAAGACCCTTTCGCATCGGCATGGTCCGGAGTTTCCGATGACGCCCCATTGCCGGGAGATTCTGGCGGATTCCTGAAGACGGTCTTTATGATTGCCGAAATCGTTTCGGATCTGGAAACTTCCGGTGCATCGCGCGACGACATCAGATCGCTGAACAACTGTTTTGCCAAATTCCGCCGCAGCGATTCCGGTGACCGTGCGCTTTCCGCGTCCGAACTCATGGCCCGGCTGGAATCGCTCAGTGATCGTTACCCGCAGCTGATTTCAAAATCGGCGGACTTGCAAAGCCGAATCAACGAGTCCCTGCGCGGGGACAGGACCTGTTCGGACGATTCCGATGTTCCGCTTTGAGACTGGGGTACGTTGGGAGTGACCAATCCTTATCGGGGAATTTTACTGGACGCCGATGTCAACAACCATGTGACGCTGCGCTACGTTGGGAGTAACCAATCTTTGTCGGGGAATTTTACCGGACGCGATAAACTGAACCTTGGCATCGAAGTATCCGGCGGGGACCGGATTGAAAGCAATCGGCTTTTCGACTTTTCAAATTTTGGTCCCAGCGAGAAATTACCCCGGCAGGGGTTTAAAGCCATTA
>JBGSVU010000819.1:0-11273 GCA_041752775.1 Pirellulaceae bacterium
TGGTCAAATCCAATGCCGTCGATGTGATCGTGATCGACTCCGTCGCAGCCCTCGTTCCGAAACAGGAACTGGAAGGCGAAATCGGCGATTCGCACGTCGGGTTGCAGGCTCGCCTGATGAGCCAGTCGATGCGAAAACTGACTGGCGCGATCAACCGCAGCAAAACCTGCACCATTTTCATCAACCAGATTCGCGAAAAAATTGGCGTGATGTATGGCAGCCCCGAAACGACCCCGGGCGGTCGCGCGCTGAAGTTCTACACCTCCTGCCGGATTGATGTCCGAAAGGTTGGAACTCTCAAGGACGGCGAAGAACAGATCGGGCAACGGGTAAAATGCAAAATCGTGAAGAACAAGGTCGCACCGCCTTTCCGTGTCGCCGAATTTGACATGATGCACAGCAACGGCATCAGTTACGAAGGTGACATCGTGGACCTCGGCGTGCTGCACAAAGTCGTTGTTCGCAGCGGCGCCTGGTTCAAGTACGGCAACACCCACCTCGGTCAGGGCAAGGAAAAAGCCCGCAATTTCCTGATCGAAAATCCGGAAGTCTGCGAGGAAATCCGCGACAAGATCATGGCCGCCGGCGGTTACGCTGGGGAAGTCCTGCCGGAAACCGACGAGGCTGTTGTTGACGCCTCCGAAGAACTGGAACCCGTCGCCGAAGAATAGTGCAACTGCCTGTCGAAACCAGTCGGGAACACCAGGTCCGCGGTCGCTGTTGAAGTGGCCCGCGGCCTGTTCACGATGTCGGGGCGGATGTGCCGGCAGGTCAGCAGCCTGTCGGCTCTGGGCTTTGCGGCTTGGCGTTTAATATCTGGCTCCCGGGGGAAAAAGAAGGGGGAAGAATAAACGCAAAGGCGCAAGGACGCCGAGACGCAAGGAAGGACGCCAAAACGCATGGTGTTCCAGTTTGCATTCTTCGTGTCATTGTTTGACTGTACAGGACTGTTAACCGGCGATGATCACCAGTCCGGACCTCATTTACTGAGCCGACTTGAAACTCGCCCGTCGCCCCGTCATCATCCAGAGCGGGCGCGGTCTTCATGAATGATCATCGCACATCCATATTCGCAACCTGTTACGGGGAATCCGCCATGCATTTTTATTCCTTCATTCAGGCCAGAATCCCTGGTTGCGCCCTGATGGCCGGATGGCTGATGGTCGGGATCGCAACCGCCGCGCCGCAGTCCACTGGGCAGGCCCATTCGAAACCGGTTCGGGTTTTTATTCTGGCGGGCCAGTCCAACATGGTCGGTGCCGGTCAGATTCAGGCTCGTCCCGAACGAAACGGCGGCAAGGGCTCGCTGGAGTTTCTGGTCAAAGATGATGCCACCGCGCGGCAGTTTTCTTCACTGGTTGCCGAGGATGGCCAGTGGCGAAAACGTGACGATGTGTTTGTGTCATGGGTTGACCGCTGCGGGCCACTCACGGTGGGTTATGGATCGGGCAACGATACGATCGGTCCCGAACTGGGGTTTGGCTGGGAGGTTGGCGATGCCATCGACGAACCCGTGCTGCTGATCAAATGTGCCTGGGGCGGCAAGAGTCTGGCGGTCGATTTTCGTCCGCCGGGAGCCGGGCCGCTCCCTTATTCGGTGGGTGAAAAAGGCGATGCGGAGATTGCGGATCATCCGGAAATCGTTGGCCATTTCTTTCGGCAAACGCTGGCCGAAGTCCGTGATGCTCTTGCGCGCATCGATGAACTGGTTCCTGGCTACAGCGGCCGGTACGAACTGGCTGGTTTTGGCTGGCATCAGGGATGGAACGACAGGATCAACGACCGCTTCAACGCGGAATACGAAAGCAACATGGTGCATTTCATCCGTGACATGCGGCGGGAACTTGAGGCGCCCAACCTGCCGTTTGTGATTGCCGAAACCGGCATGACTGGCCCCGGTGAAACGCACCCCCGCGCGCTGTCGCTGATGGAAGCCCAGGCGGCTGTTGCGCAGCACGAAGAGTTTGCCGGCACCGTTGCGTTTGTCGCCACGCGCGAGTTCTGGCGGCCTGAAGAAGAATCCCCCAGCAAACAGGGTTACCACTGGAATTCGAATGCCGAAACGTATTTTCTGATCGGCCAGGGGATGGGCCAGGCGCTGCTGCAGTTGCCCAGCAAGTACTCAAATGGGGACGGGGGGCTTTGAGGGGGCGAGCCGGCTGGCACCCTTTCAGGGTGCGGTAGCTTTTGGGTTTGCCGCTTTTCCGGTGGTGTCGCGGTCTGCATTCTGCAGACCTGCTCGACCACCGGCTAATGGCTTTTAACCCCTGCCGGGGTTTGGATTTGGTGCACTGGGATCGGTCGGATGTGACGTCAATGCGATTGCCTGGCCGGACATTCCCCATAAAGGGACAGAGCCATTGATGGGGCGATCCGGCTGGCACCCTTCGCTGTTCCAAATCCCCGACAAAATCTATATTGACGGTTTGACAACACAGCCACCTTTACGATTCGCCCCCAAACCTGATCGCCATGAAGACCGACGAGCTGCGCGAAAAATATCTGGAGTTCTTTCAGTCCAAAGGCCATCGGCTGTGCGCCAGCGATGTTCTGGTTCCGAGGTGGGATAAATCGGTGTTGTTCACCCCAGCCGGAATGAACCCTTTCAAGGATCATTTTTTGGGCAAAGTCCATCTGGAATTTACCCGCGCGACCAGTTGTCAAAAATGCCTGCGGACCGGTGACATCGACAACGTGGGGCGGACCGCCTATCACCACACCTTTTTCGAAATGCTGGGGAATTTCAGTTTTGGCGACTATTTCAAACGGGAGGCCATTGCCTGGGCCTGGGAATTTCTGACCGAAAAAAAATGGCTGGGGATGGACGCCAACCGCCTGAGCGTTACGGTCTACCTCGACGACGACGAAGCGGCCGGGATCTGGCAAAACGAAATTGGGCTGCCGCCTGCTCGAATTCAGCGTCTCGATGAAAAAGAAAACTTCTGGCCCGCCAGTGCGCCGTCCAGCGGTCCCGACGGGGTTTGCGGCCCCTGCAGCGAGATATACTTTCACCCCCCCGATGGCAGCAAGGAAGTTGAAATATGGAACCTCGTCTTCACCCAGTTCAACCGTGACGGCGCCCCGCCGGACAATCTGAAACCGCTGCCCAGCAAAAACATTGACACCGGTATGGGGCTGGAGCGAATCGCAGCAACCATGCAGGGAGTGACAACGAACTATCACATCGATATCCTGCGCCCGATCGTCGAAGCGGCGGCGGAAATCTGCCAGCAGAAATACGAACCCGCATCGGAGAACGGTCGGCGTTTTCGCCGGATGGCGGACCACGTTCGGGCCTGCACTTTTGCGATTCACGAAAACGTCTATCCCGGCCCGGCCAAGCAGGAATACGTTGTCAGGAGACTGCTGCGGAGGGCCGTGCTGGACGGGCACCAGGTGGGTTTGCGGGACCCGTTCCTTTTTCAGCTGGTGCCGACCGTCGCGGAAATGATGCGGCGGCCTTATCCCGAACTGGGTGAAACGGTGGAGCGCGTCGCCGACGTAATACGCCGGGAAGAAAACGCATTCCTCGAAAAGATCGACGGCGGGCTGGTCCGGATGGAACGGATCTTTTCGCAGATCCAGGCTTCGGGCCGGAACGAAGTGAAGGGCGCCGATGCCGCGGAACTGTACCAGACTCATGGCGTGCCGCCCGAGATGTTCGAACAGATTGCCCGCGAGCGGGAGGTGGCTTTTGACTGGGACGGGTATCGCGCGGCGATGGACCAGCATAGCATCCGCTCGGGAACGCTGGCCGAAACGGTCATGGGCAGTTTTGGGCCCGTCGACGCAATCAAGAGCGAAGTCAAATCGACCTTGTTCCTGGGCTACGAAAGTGAATCCTGCCGCACCACCGTCCGGGGAATTGCGGCGGGTGAATCGCGGCTGGAAGTTCTGACGGCGGCGGATGGCAAGGCGATTCTGGTGTTGTCGGAAAGTCCCTTTTATGCCGAATCGGGTGGCCAGGTCGGTGACCAGGGAGTTCTGGGCGGTCCCAGCGGGGAATTCCACGTGGTTGACACCCAAAAAGATGGCGATGTCTGGTTGCACATCGGCCAGTGCACGCGTGGGGAAATCCGGGTCGGAGACGAAGTCCAGGCGACGGTCGATGCAGACCGGCGGTCGGCCATTCGCCGCGCCCACAGTGCGACTCATGTGCTGCATTTCGCCCTGCAGCAGCAACTGGGCTCACATGCCCAACAGCGGGGCAGCAAAGTCACGGACGATCTGTTGCGTTTCGATTTTTCCAATCCGGATCGCGTTGCCATTCAGGATCTGGACCAAATCGAAGCCGAATCGAATCGCCGCGTAAAATCAGCGGTCCCGGTCAGCGCCGAAGTCATCCCCATGGCCGAAGCCCGCCAGAGGGGCGCGATGATGCTGTTCGGGGAAAAATACCCCGATCCGGTACGGATGGTTTCCATTGGCGAATTCAGTCGCGAATTGTGTGGTGGCACGCATGTGAACAATTCAGCCGAGATCGGGCTGGTTGAAGTTGTTTCGGAAGAAGGCGTCTCTTCCGGTACGCGCCGGATTGAGGCCCTGACGGGACCGCGCGCGGAAGAGTTTCGCAGGAACGCCCTGACCATTCACGAAACTGCCAGCCGGATTTTGCAGGTCGGAGGCGACCTTTTGGGTGCGGTGGAACACCTGCTCGCCGCCAACAAGGAACTGAAAAAGCAGATCGACGCGGGCAAATCCGCCGATGCGGCAGGGGATTCCCGCCATGCGGTTTCCGTTTACACAGCACCGGACTATGCCGCGGTGCGAGAGAGTCTTCGCTCCATTTCCCGCGTCCTGAATATCCCGCAATCGCAAATCGTGGAACGGGTGCAAACGCTGCTGAATGAGCATGCCCAGCTCCTGGAACAGGTCACCCAGTTGGGCAGCATCACTATCCCCACCGCCGAGGAGCTGCTGGCCGCAGCTGTGGAAACTGCCGGTGCCCGCATCATTGCCCGCGAGCTGTCGGGTGGAAATGCCAATCTGATGCGGCAGCTGATTGACCAGGTTCGCCAGAAGAATTTGCCTGTGGCAATCTATCTGGCTGCTGCCAACGGCCCCGACAAGGTGCTGCTGGTGGCTGGCGTCAGCCGTGAACTGGTGGCCCGAGGCGTGAGTGCAGGGGACTGGGTTCGGGAAACCGCGCCGGCCGTCGGTGGAGGAGGGGGGGGCAAACCGGACCTTGCCCAGGCGGGAGGCAAGCAGCCCGAAAATATCCAGCTCTGTCTGAAAAAAGCCACCGACGTCATGACTGCGTGGCTGGAATCGGGCAAATAGCGCTGGCTGTTGCGATCCGTTTCCTGTTTCAGGTTCCGGCTTCGCTGAATGCGGCGTTACGTTTTACACGCAGGAACTGACGGCCAACTGGTTGGAAACGCCCGTCACGCCAATTACGCTCCGGACGGCCTCCTGGGCCATTTGCTTTTCAAAGAAACTGTTGACTTCACCTTCCAGAATCACATGTCCGTTTCCGGTACTGCGAAAATGGACCTGGCGCCGGTGCAGGTGCGGGTGATGCACGATGACTTCGCCAACTTTGTCATCCAGACTGGTGAAGATGATTTCGGACATGTCAGAGATTCCGGATTAAAGAGAGTTGCCAGCCCCGTGCAGCAACCCGGTACGGGAACGGGCCGCGAAAAATACACGACGCCTGCGTTGGCCCGGCCCGGATTCTCCGATTCACTTTGCGGGAAAACAAAAACGGAATCCGGCCATGAGGGTTGTATCAATTGCAGGGAACGCAAGCCGGACATCCCCGGCTGGCAACGACAGCGTGTTACTACAAGCGCGCTGTTGGAGGCCATTCCTGGGTAGTCCACGAACGGGGCTGGCCGCCAACGGATGCGGTTCCATGGCTCCGATTCATTGCAGGGGATTTGCCGGAGTCCGGGCGAGATAGCAACTCGACGTGAGGGCCCAGAATTCCTCGCTGTATTTGCCCGGAGCCGCGTAAATACTGAGTGAACCGAATGATCCTTCCTCTGAAAGCGCCGCCGCACTGAACTCCAGTAACACGCGCGTGGGACTTCTGTCCGAAAAGGAGCGAACGGCGGTCCGGCGAGCCAGGTGCAAATCCACGTCGCGGGCCAGTTCGCAACAGATTTCTGCCGACCCGAAGGGCAGGACCAGCCCGATCCGGGAGTGCGAATGCATCAGTCCGCGCGAGGCCACCAATATTTCTTTCAGCGTCAACCGATGATCATGTCGGGCGACATTGCGCGCCTCGTTTCTGGCCGGTGTCGCAGCGGAAAACCAGGGCGGATTGCTGACGATCAAATCGTAGGGCAGATCCCCAGTCTGTCGGAATGCACAAAAATCCTGAAACGGTCCGGCGACGATCTTCAGCCGGTCGCTCCAGGGCGACCTGGAAAAATTTTCCATGGCCTGCCCGGCGGCTGCACGATCGATTTCAACGGCATCGATCATCGCTGCGGAGGTTCGCTGCGCGAGGATCAGGGCGATCACCCCGCAACCGCTCCCGACATCCAGAGCCCGGACCACCCGGCCGGTTCCGACCCATGTTCCGAGGAGAATTGAGTCGGTGCCCACTTTCATGGCGCACCGCTCCTGTCGCACACGGAACTGCCTGAAGTCAAAATCGCCGCCGCTCAAGGCCCGTGTCATTCGGATCGATATCCTCAGTCCCGGCGTATGGATTCCTGGTCATTCACCGAAACGGATTCCCTGGGCCAGCGGCAATTCGTCGGACCAGTTGATTGTGCTGGTTTGCCGTCGCATGTAAATTTTCCATGCATCCGATCCCGATTCGCGGCCGCCTCCCGTGTCTTTTTCGCCACCAAAGGCTCCCCCGATCTCGGCGCCGCTGGTTCCGATGTTGACGTTGGCAATTCCGCAGTCGGAACCACCCGCAGACAGGTACCGCTCTGCCGTCTGCAAACTGCGGGTAAAAATCGCGCTGGACAGGCCTTGTGGGACATCGTTCTGCATCCGGATCGCTTCGTCCAGTTCGCGATAGCTCATCACGTACAGGATGGGAGCAAACGTCTCTTCCCGGACCTGTTCGGTCTGTCGGTCCATCCAGATGATCGCTGGCCTGACAAAAAATCCTCGCCCCGCAATCCGTTCGCCGCCGCAAACCAGCCGGCCCCCCTGTTCCACCGCACTGGCAATGGCCTGTTGCATGGTTTCCACAGCAGCGGCGGTGACCAGCGGTCCCATCAATGTATCGGGCAGCAGCGGATCGCCCGGCCTGATCTGGGCGTAGGCAACGGTCAGCCTCTCGACCAGATTTTCGACGATCGACTCATGGACGATCAAACGGCGCGTCGAGGTACAGCGCTGTCCTGCCGTACCGACCGCACCAAACAGAATCGCGCGGATCGCCAGATCCAGATCCGCATCGGGCGCGACGATGATCGCGTTGTTTCCACCCAATTCCAGCAGGGACTTGCCCATCCGTTCGCCGACCGTTGCGGCGACCTGTTTTCCAACGGCGCAACTGCCGGTGAAACTGATCAGCGGCAGGCGTTTGTCGCCGATCATGCGACGGGCCACCGTTTCATTGGATCCAATGACCAGGTTGAACAGGCCACTAATTCCATGATCCGCCATCAAACCGTTGCACAAGTGCTGCACGGCGATGGCGGTCAGTGGAGTCAGCGGCGAAGGCTTCCAGATCATGCTGTCCCCGCAGACCGCAGCCAGCGCGGCATTCCAGGACCAGACCGCCACCGGAAAATTGAAAGCGCTGATGATGCCGACCGGCCCCAGCGGATGCCATTGCTCGTACATCCGGTGTCCAGGCCGTTCGGAGTGCATGGTGTTGCCGCAGAGTTGCCGGGACAATCCGACGGCGAAATCGCAAATGTCGATCATCTCCTGGACTTCGCCAATGCCTTCGGCCCGGATTTTACCCATCTCCAGCGAGACCAGTTCGCCCAGCGGCTCGAGGTTTTCCCGCAACAGATTTCCCAGTTCGCGAACCAGCAGACCCCGTCGCGGCGCCGGAACATCGCGCCACTTCCGGAATGCAGCGACCGAGGAATCAACGACTTCGTCATAATTGCCGGCGGTCGCCATCCGCACGTCGGCAATCGGCAATCCGGTTGCCGGAGAAAAAGAAGTCAGCGTCGGACCATCGCCGCACCAGGAATCCATGCCGGAACAGGCTCCAGAATTGACCGGCTGAATTCGCAATTTGTCGAGAAGTGGCTGCATAAGTATTTTCGCGTTTAAGAAAATCATTGAATGTCTGCACAGCCCTTCAGGGTACACGGTCGCACAGCGGATTCGAAGGACAGATTCGCGGAACGGATTCCGGATGGAAGTTTCCCGTGTTTCCAGGCAAAATTGATCCGGGGAGGACTGTTTCGGACAGTTCTACTCCCCCTGCCTCGATTCAACCAGGTTGGGACCAGGCTCCGGCAACTGAACGGGCCAGATTTTGACAATCGTGCTGTTCCATTCCTGGCCGGGGATGGGATATTCCGCGGCGACCGTCATGCGAATCCCTTTCATCAATCCGGCGGCTTCGACGGCAGCTTTTTCTTCGCTCCAGCGCGGGCCCTTGACCGCCAGCAACCGGCCGAGCGAGTACCAGTTCCCGCGGAACCAGCGGCACAATTTCTCCAGCGGTCCGACCGCCCGCGCAATGCAGACACTGAAGCGGAAATCATCCAGCAACGTCTCCGCGCGGCAGTCAAAAACCTCGACCGGCAGCCCCAGCTGCTCGACCATCAGGGACAGCACCCGCGCCTTCTTGCCGACCGATTCACACAGTGTCAGACGCAAATCCGGACGCAGTATGGCCAGAACCAGTCCCGGCACTCCACCACCTGATCCAATGTCCAGGACGGTTTCAGCGGGGGCAATCAACTGGGACAGTTTCAACGTGTCCACCAGGTCGCGGGTGACAAACTGTTCCCAGTCGGAATGGCGCGTCAGATTGATCCGCGTGTTGTGATCCCACAACATTTCGCAATACCGCTGGATGAGCGCCGCCTGGCGGTCGTCCAGCTGCAGTTCATGCCGTGCCAGTGCTGATTTCAGATCGTCCACCAGAAATTCCCCCAAAAAGTGACGACCGAAGAAACAGCCCCGTCACCGGCGTCTTCCATGCCGGGTTGAGGTGTCAGACAGAATCGCGCCACATGAAAAAAAATGGGCGCCGCAAAACAGATTGAATCCACCCGGTCGAGAGCCCCGACATGGCCCTGCACCAGAGTCCCGTGTCCCTTGACACCGCGGTCGCGCTTGATGGCCGCAATGGTCATGTTGCCGGACGATCCCATCACGCTGATCAACAGCGCCATCAGCCCGGCCCCATACCAGGTCAACGGAGTCACAGGCACCCACAACTGCAACAGCATCCCCGCAACCGCGGTCGTCCCGCCGGCTCCCAGCAACCCTTCCCAGGTCCGAGTAGTGTTCACATTCCGGGCGATCACATGCCGCCCAGCCAGCCGGTCCCAGATGAAATGTGCCGCGTCACTGATTTGCACCATCACAATCAGGAACAACAACACGCCGCCCGGCTTGCCAGACCAGGGAACCAGCCGTTCCGTCGCCGCATCCCAGTAATGGTAATTGAGGTAGAGCAGCGCCGGAGCGTGCGACAGCGCGTAAACGCAAATCAGAAGGGCAAACTGGATTTTGGCGGTTCGTTCCAGAAACCGTTTGGTATCCCCGGTGAAAGCGATCCGCGCCGGAATAAATAGCGATGCGTAAACCGGAATCAGAACCGTGTACAACCCATACCAGCTCAAACCCACCATCACATACTGGAACGGTGCGAAAAACAGCAACACCCACAGCAGCGTCCGGTGATCCGCCCGCCGCGTCGGTGTCATGGCGATAAACTCGCGCAGGGCCCAGAACGACACCAGCCCAAAGAAAACCACGGTGACCCACCGCGGCAGCAACATCGTGCCGGCCAGAATCACGGAAATCGTCAACCACCACGCCACGCGGTTGTTGAACGTCCGGATCACGTCCTGGTCAATATTCGTGGCGGGTTGCCGCCGCAAATATTGCCCGGCGATGGCCAGTCCCACAAGGACCAGCAACATGCCGACCAGCACTACCAGCGCGCGCCCGTCCAGCAGCTCCAGTTGCAGCCACTGTGCGACGCTCACATTCAGCAAATCGTTCAACAAAACTTCTTCAGGCCCCGCTGCAATTCAATGGGTTGGCAAAATTCCCCAGGCAGTTTTTCTTCCGGATCCAGCCACTCGCCGGATCCGCCCGCTGCCTTTCCAAAAAACAGCCTCGTCACGTCTCTCTCAAATCAAGTACCGCCTGCCGCGCCCGCTGCAGAAAATCGTTTTTTCCTTCGCCCGGTTCCAGCCAGATCGGCGGTCCGATCGTAATACAGCTGAGCAGTGGTATCGGCAGGACTTCACCCTTGGGCATCACACGGCTGAGGTTGTCAATATAGACCGGCATCAACTCCAGGTCGGGACGCTTCTTGCTCAAATAGTACAGCCCGCTTTTGAACTCACTCATTTCGCCGTCCGGGTTGCGTCCCCCCTCGGGAAAAACGATCAACGAATAGTTCGTGCCGATCTCGCGGATCATCTGGTCAATTGGACTGCTGTGCGCCCGGACTTTTTCCCGGTCAATCAGCAATACGTTGAACAGACTGGACACATACCGTCGCACCGGTCCGCCCATCCAGTAATCCTTGGCCGCCACGGGTCGCGTCAGCAATCGCAGGTGACGGGGCAGGGAAGCCCACAGCACGAGCGCATCGAGGTGACTGGTGTGATTGGCAAAATAGACCCGCTGGCACTGGTCCGGTTCGCAATTCAGCCAGCGCAGTGTAGCACCGCTGAAAAATTTGGCCAGGCCGACCAGAATTGGAATTGATATTTGCTTCATGGATGGCTTGCGACTGCAAAGTCCAAACGGTAATCGGGCGATACGGACAACGGAATCACCATCCCCAGTCCGATTCTGGCAGTAACGATGCAAGTCCCAAACTGCCGCTCGGCGATTTCGGAAATTCGCAACGTCCGGCTGGCGAAAACGTATCCTGCATTGCCCACCATGGGCAGTGGGGGCCCGATTTTTTTCAGACCGCCATCGATTCCAGACGGTGTTTGCGCCCGGCCAGCAACTGCCGGATTTCAGGCCCTTCTGCCAGGGGTCAAACGTGTCCGCACTCACAACCCGGATTTTCGCCAAAATCGGAATCTTTTTCCAGTGACCCGTCCAGTGTTTCAATGGGAACGAGGGCTACACTGGCGTCGCCGAGGGTGGGAATGTCCCCCCTATTGCCCCGAACTACCCTGCCTGACGGACAAATC
>JBGSVU010000820.1:0-2046 GCA_041752775.1 Pirellulaceae bacterium
CGGGCCGATGTGGCGCTGGCTGCTGCTGCCCACGGCGTTCATGTGGGACAGGACGATTTGCCCGTGGCCGCGGCACGGCGCATTCTCGGTCCGGCGCGAATCATCGGCGTCTCGGCTCATTCGATCCAGCAGGCCCGCGCGGCTGTCCTTGATGGCGCCAACTACATTGGTGTCGGTCCGGTGTTCCCCAGCAGGACCAAACAGTTCGATGATTTCGTCGGGATCGGGTTGTTGCGTGCTGTGGCAGAAGAAATTTCGCTGCCGGCTTTTGCGATCGGAGGCATCAACGCGGAAAACCTGCCGCAAATCCTCGCCACCGGAATTCACCGCGTCGCCGTCAGCAGCGCCATCACGCGCGCCACCGATCCCGGTGAAGCCACCCGCCAGATGAAATCCGTTCTGGCCGAAAGCAGCGTTTGAGTTCGCAGGTACACTTGCATTTCTGCCGGGCTGGCCGATAGTAGTGCGCGAGGGAGTCGATCAGACGGTCGCTGGTTCCGGGCAACCGGGGCTGGAGGAAAGTCCGGGCTCCGCAGGGCAGAATGGTCGGTAACGCCGACCGGTCGTGAGATCAGGGAAAGTGCCACAGAAAACAAACCGCCGAACCGTTGCGGGCTCTTCGGAGTGCCGCCACGGTGGCAAGGGTGAAACGGTGAGGCAAGAGCTCACCAGCGGCAGGGGTGACCTTGCCGGCTCGGTAAACCCCATTCGGAGCAAGGCCAAACAGGGAGCAGCGGCGGCCCGCCGCGTTACGACTTCCGGGTAGGCTGCTCGAGGTGTCGGGCAACCGGCATCCCAGACAAATGACCGTCTCCGCGCTGTCCACTGGTCAGCGTGCAGACAAAACCCGGCTTATCGATCGACTCCCTCATTTTGTTTTGGCCTGCAGGCCCCTGCCTGCCGACGGTACCGGTTCGAGTTCCTGTTGCCACTGGGTAATCGTGTGCAGGGCCGTGATCGGCGTAAGATGGTCGGTATCGATGCGGCGGATTTTTTCCAGCAGCGGGTGATCGGCGACTTCGAACAGCGTCAGCTGGATTTCGGGTTTGCCACCGGCAGCATTCGCCGCTCCGGCGGTTCGCATCTGCTGCTGTTCACCCGATTCGGTCTGTTCGAGATTGTCGAGAATCTGTTGGGCCCGCCGGTTGACCCAGTCGGGAACACCGGCGAGGCGGGCGACATGAATGCCGTAACTTTTGTCCGCTGCGCCCGGCACAATCTTGTGCAGGAAGACAATCTTCTCTTCCCATTCCCGAACACAGACGTTGTAGTTGCGGATTCCCGTGAAAGTATCCGCCAGCCGCGTCAGCTCGTGGTAATGCGTGGCAAACAGCGTTCGGCAGGACGCGTGTTCGTGCAAAAACTCTGCGATCGCCCAGGCCAGCGAAACTCCGTCATAGGTGCTGGTGCCCCGTCCAATTTCGTCGAGGATAATCAGGCTGCGTCCGCTGGCGCTGTTCAGAATGCGCGCCGTTTCCGTCATTTCGACCATAAACGTACTTTGGCCGCGCGACAATTCATCATTGGCGCCGACGCGGGCAAAAATCCGGTCGGCAATCCCGAGTGTCGCAGAATCGGCGGGAACAAAACTGCCGATCTGGGCCATCAGCGAAATCAGTGCGACCTGCCGGATGTAAGTGCTTTTCCCCGCCATGTTCGGCCCGGTAATCAGATGGATCACACCGTGCGCGGCCGACAGTTGCGTATCGTTGGGAACAAAGGCACCGAGGGGCTGTACAATATCGAGGACGGGGTGGCGTCCGCCAGCTATCGACGTTTCGACCGAGTCGTTGACAACGGGGCGACAGTAATTCTGGACCGATGCCAGTTCGGCCAGTCCTGCGTAGACGTCGATCGTGGCCAGAAATCCGGCTGCGGCCACCAGACGCGAAGCGTACTGGCGGGCGAGGTCGCGGAGCCGGCCGAAAATTTCCAGTTCCAGCTCGATCGCTTCTCCATCGGCGGAGAGAACTTTTTCTTCGTACTCTTTCAGTTCCGGCGTGATGTAGCGTTCAACGTTTTTCAGCGTCTGTTTGCGGATGAAAC
>JBGSVU010000821.1:0-30211 GCA_041752775.1 Pirellulaceae bacterium
TTCCAGCAACCGGCCAATTTCCTGTTGACGCAGCAAATCCGACTCCAGTGAGGGAACCAGCGCAAGTTGCAGGGTCATTCTGGGATCGAGCGTTCCGGATTTCCGCAACTGGTCCAGCTTTTCCTGAGTCTGTTGCAATTCCGTCTGGTTCCGCGCCCAGGCCAGTTCCAGCTCTTCGTTGTGCAGTCGCGCGAGCAGGTCGCCTGCCCGGACACTCGTTCCGGCGACCGGCGCCATCTCGACCAGCCGTCCGGGTTCGGTCGCATAAACGGTCTCGATCGTCCGCGGCATCAGGATCACATCGCAACGGAGGTAATGCGGGAACGGCACCAGCATCAGGGCCCCGACCAGGCCCACCAAAATCGCTGACACAGTCGCAAAACGGCGGGGTTTGATTTGCATGATTCTTCCAGGCACCGAGAAATACTTGTAAAGTTTGTACGCGGGAAAAACCAGCATCCCGCCGGCGGCGAACCAGGCGATCCCCTTGCCCACCGATTCCAGCCCATACGGCCGCAACCAGCGGGTCAGAAACAGCAGAATCGAGATCATGATCAGCCATTTGTAGGTCGTCGATGCAACCGTAAACATCGCAAAAGAAACCATCCTGTTTCGCGGCAACATCGGATCGTCGGGCATCTCCAGCCCCAGCCAGTGCCGGCCCATCAGCGTCGTCAGCGACTGCGTCGATTTCTGCTGCAGGTTGGGAATCTCCAGGATGTCACTCAGGATGTAATAGCCGTCAAAGCGGAGCAGCGGATTGCCATTGAAAATCACCGTGCTGACCGACGCCACCAGCATGAACTGCAAACAGATTTCCTGAACCATGCCCGATGAGGCAAACCACCAGACAAAGGTGGCGACCGTGGCGATAATGATCTCAAAATACATCCCCGCGGCGCCAATCGTGGCCCGGTGCCATTTGTTGGGCAGACGCCAGCTGTCCGAAACATTGCAGTACAGACAGGGCGTCATGACCAGCAGCATGAAGCCGATTTCATGGCACTCGCCGCCAAACCGTTTGCACGACAACCCGTGGCCAAACTCGTGAATGACTTTGGAAATTGCAATCACAATCCCGAACATCAGCCAGCGGCGAACGTCGAAGAACTGGTCAAAACCTGGCAGCCGCGCCGAAAACTCGCTCCAGTTGACCACCACCGACATCAGCGCCACAAAGGCCATGATCCCGAAAAAAATCGCAGCCGGTTTCGTGAACATCCACGCCGTCCAGCGATTCATCCAATTCAACAGTCGCTCCGGATCGACGCCGCGAAAACGGACGGCCAGAATGTTGCTGAAGGTCTGCAACCGTTCCATCCCGCGGGCCTTGCGGCCCCGCCGCAGCAATTCGCTGCCCTGCCCCGCCGCATCACTGATCACCAGCCCGTCGCGATGAAAACGCTGCAACAGGCTGTGCAGCTGCTCCTGCGACAGCCGCTTGGGAGAAAACTGGTCGTGGTAGTTTTCCAGAATCTCGTGGACACTGCGCAGCCCGTTCAGCTGTTCCAGCAAAAAAAACACATGGGGCGGAAACTGGTAAAACTTCTGGCCCAGGGGTTCCTTGACGACCCAGTATTCCACGCCCTGCCAGTGCTGCCGGTTGCAGACCAGGTCCGGGCGCCGCCGCAACCGGATCGGAGTCTGGTTGGTCGGTTGGGGTGCTACAGTTGACATGGGCCAGCGAACCTGAACTAGAACAGAACTTGCGTACGCACGAAATCGATGACCTGATAAAACCAGACAAACCCTGCAGCGCGACTGCCGCATTCGACCCGGACCGTCACCCCGGCGCCAGGCTGGGGATGGTCGATCAGCGTCTTGTCCATTTCGACAATCGCGCGAAACACTGTCTGTCCGTCACCAGTCGGCTCGGCCCGGTCGGAAATGCGGACCAGCCTGCCAGGAATTCTGCGGTTGGGATCGGTTGCCAGAATCATTTCCGTCGTCAGCTGTGCGCCATTTTTTTTCTGCAGGGCATCCTGAATGTAGCCCACGCGATTCTGCGGGATCATCAGTTCGACCTGCCAGGGACCGTCGAGGTCGGCGAGTGTCAGCAGGGGCTGGTTGGCAGCGACCGGCAGATTCTCCAGCCTCCGTTTGGCATCCCAGGTCATGACCGTGCCGGAAATCGGCGCGTGAATCGCCAGCAGCTCCATCTGTTTCTGGGTTACCTCCAGTTGTTCGAGGTAACCCGTTTTCTGGATTTGCAGCTGTTCCAGGTTGGCGGTCATTTCGAATCGTTCGGATTCCGGAATGTCGCGGCGACTGTTCAGTTGACGCGTCAGACTGCGCCACTGTTCATCCGCCGTCCGGACCTGGCTTTCCAGTTCCAGCGACTTCATCTTCAATTCCTGGGATGTCAGCTGCACGACCAGTGCATCCTTTTCGACGTATTCGTTGTGGTCGAATTTGACCTGGTCGATCACGCCGTCGATTCCGGTAAACAGGTTCCGTCGCACGGTTGGCTGCAACACGCCATCGACACGCATTTTCAGTTCCAGCGGCCAGAAGCTGAGGAACAGGGTCACCAGCGTCAGCGCGACGGCTGCGGCAATGGTTTTTCGCAGGGCATCCCCCAGCAGCAGGCGGCGCAGGCGTCCGAGAGTCCGCCAGAGCGGCATCAGAAACACAGCGTCTTCGTCCAGCGATCGGGCCATGCCGATCCGCGCATGTTCGGTCGACAGCAGCAGGTCTTCGTGAATGCGGCTTTGGGGCATTTCCTGGTCGAAGTATTCCACGATTAGGGCTCCGCAAGGCCGGCCCTGTCGCATCTTCGGTCGCCGTTCGAGACTGACAGCGGAACTGTCGCTGGCCGGGTCGCTGGTTTTCAGCGGCAGAATTGCCAGGGTTCGCGAATGGGATTCCTCCAGATACTCATTGATGATGTTGGCCAGACTGGGCGAAAGGTTGCTGGTGTCGCCACAGATCCAGAGCGTTTCGTCGGTCCGGATTGCGGAATCGGCGATCCGCGCCAGCATTCGCACGACGTTCGCCCGGTTGTCAAATTTGTCCTGGCTGCTGATCGCCTCGATGCGACTGTGCCGTCCGTTCCATGCCGCCACGCTGACCCGGTCAGCGTCCAGCAGACGACGCGTTTCGTTGGCGACCGCATAGGCCGTATCGCGGACTCCCCGGGCCTTGTGGACTTCACGGGCCAAATCCATCCGTTGCGACCAGCGGTCCTGGGAATCGTTCAGCGTTCTCAGGTCCTGTTGCTCGTGCCAGCGCGAGAACAGCCCGGACAACTGCTGCAAAAAACGAAGGTACCCGTCGCGCGATGATTCGCTGATCCCGCTCCGTTGCAGCAGTTCCAGCATGCCCCAGACCCGGTTTCGCCGGTCCACAATCGGCACGATCATCAGCAAAATGTCCCGGTTGCCTTCTCCCGGGCTGTCTTCGTCCGACAGTCCAATCGTGGACGCCTGGATTGCCATCGGTTCACCCCGTCCGGCAATCTCCCGCATCAGGTCGCGGTGCGTTTCGTGACCCGCCGGAATCTCCCGACAGCGGTCACCCAGCGAACTGAACTGGCGAAAACCGGTTTCTGGTTCGAATCGCCAGACTATACTTCCGTAGGCACCGGTCAACGGCACCATGCGTTGCAACATCGCCTGGCAAAACTGTTCGAGCGGAATTTCATGGCGCGAAAGTTCCCGCAACTGGTCGAAAGCCTGCCGGACCTGCTGGCGAACTTGTTCGGGTGACGCGGAGGACTGTTGTGTGGAACCAGATGACATATTGCAGTTGGAAGTTGGAAACAGGAAACAGGTAAACGCTCCATCACATCGACAGTCCTGAAAAGGGATTCCCGGCCGGGTGAGGTTTCCGGCGTCCCATTTTCAAATTGGCAACCCGCTCAGGCGGTGGCGGGTTTCGTTTTTTGCGATCCGGCGGGATTCCCTGACTGCCTTCATTCCCGGATTCTGCCGGCTGGTGGAACACTGACTGCTGAGGTTCAACGTCAGGATCAGAACCTCGCCGGGCTCCAGTGTCTTGTCCAGATTAAGTCTTGGGGTTGTGGTGAATGTACGATGGACGTCCTCGTCCGTCGTATTTCACAGTTTTCGACGGACGAGGACGTCCATCGTACCCTAATTCCTGAGCTGGACAGGCCACTAGTCCGGATGGTCCAGGACCGGGTCCAGTCCCATTTCCCGCTGGGTCTTCATCATTGCCTTTTCATTATACATGAGTGATTTGCGCGCGCGGAAATGTCGCCGCTCGACTTTGCGCTGTGCGCGGGTCATCAGGTCAGCCCACCAGGAATCTGGGCGGGCTTTGCCGGTTGTGCGAAGTCTGGCGGCGCGGGCAGACCCAAAAGCCACATCCAGCAACTGGTCCTCATGGGAAATATGCTGGTGGACAGTTCCCGGATCACCCTGCCGGCCGCACCGTCCGAACAACTGCCGGTCGATACGGGCCGACTCGTGCAGCTCGCTGCCAATGACATACAGTCCACCGAGTGCGCGGACTTCGTCGTCCAGCCGGATATCGGTACCGCGCCCCGCCATGTTGGTGGCCACCGTTACGCGCCCCATCTGACCGGCGGTCGCCACAATCTCGGCTTCCCGTTCGATCTGGTTGGCATTCAGCACGCTGTGCGGAATCTCCATCAGGGTCAGACGGTCGCTCAGAACCTGGCTGCCGGCAATCGAACGCGTGCCCACTAGCAGGGGTCTGCCCGTGGCGTGAATGTCGCGAACCTCTCCGGCGATGCGGTCCCATTTTTCTTCTGCGGTGGTCGATACGGTCGTCGGCAGGGTCGTGACATTGGGTGGTTTGTTGGGCGGAATCACCGCGACGGGAGTACGGTAGACGCTGCGGAATTCACGTGCCGACGAACTGGCGGTGCCGGTCATGCCGGCGATCAGGGCAAACCGGTTGACAAAGGCCTGGACCGTAACGCGGGCGAGGTTGCGGGTTTCGTGTTGAATGGGAACGCCGGCGGCTGCTTCAACGGCCTGGTGAATGCCACGACACCAGCGGCGGCCTTCGGCCACGCGCCCCGTCGATTCGTCCACGATCACAACTTCTTCTTTGCGGACAATGTACTGCACATCCCGTTTGTAGTCGCGCCCCACCATGATGGCGCGCTCCATGGCTTCGTACAGCTCCACGAGGCTGACGCCATCGAGGGCTGGCGGGTGCTGAATGCGGCGAACCAGTTCGGTGCCGTAATTGGTCAAATCGACTATGCGTTTTTCGCGGTCATAAAAGTAATGTTCGTCTTCGACAAACCGTCCGGCGTTTTCGGCGGACCAGCGGTAAACGGCTTCGGCCCGTTTGGCCATTTCGGCATCGGCCGGTGCGCTGATGATCAGCGGCGTTCGGGCATCATCAATCAGAATGCTGTCGGCTTCGTCGACCAGCAGAAAAAAAGGCTCACGTTGCACGATGGCGGGCTGGTTCTCGCCCGCTGCGGCACCAAACCACGCCGAATTCTGGCCGGACTGTTTTTTCGCGCTGTGATCGCGAAGAAAATCAAAGCCGAACTCTTTCAGCGTTCCATAGGTCACATCGGTGGCGTAAGCCTGGACCCGCTGTTGGGGCGTCATCCCTTCGACGACCACACCAACCCGCAATCCGAGCAATTCGAAAATGGGCCGCATCCACTCCGCGTCGCGTTTGGCGAGATAGTCGTTGACCGTCGCCAACAGGGCTCCGCGCCGCATCAGCGCCACGGTCACCAGAGGCAGCACGGCGGTCAGCGTCTTGCCTTCGCCCGTTCGCATCTCGGCGATCTGTCCGTTGACCATCGCCTGTCCGCCGATCAGCTGGACGGGAAAATGGGCCATGGACAGCGTGCGTTGCGAGGCGATCTTTGCCAACGCAAAAACCTGGGGAATGATCAGACTGAATTTCTGGTGTTCGCGCAACGCGTGGCCCAGTTCGCGAATCCGGCTGCGCATTTCTTCCGTGCTGTCCTGGTCGTAAAGAGCGGACAGGCGGTCGACTTCAGAAATCAGCCTGGATGCCAGCATGGTGCTTGCAGAACGTGTGAATTCGGACAGGAGTACAGGGCCCGCGAACAGGGCGAGTGGAGGGCTGCCCTTCATTATTTCGCGGATTTCTCCCGGTGCCAGCAGTAAAAGGGCGAGATTGGCAAAAGGTTGCCGGGAGTCGCCGGGAATCGGAGCGACTTTGCCGGACAGGCAGGTTGCAGCGGCAGGGGGGCGGAAAGTCCGGATTCCCTGTTGCTGGCAAATCGCGATCTTTCTACGATCCGGCAGCCAGCACGTCCGGGCCGCGGCTGGCTGGCAGCGATACGGATGTTCGCGCGTTGGGGATCAGCGGACTGCGACAGCCCTTTGTCGTTTTTCAACACGTTGTTTTGCATGGTTGATTTTGAATTCCGACGACCGACCCGGCAATGCACGATTGAAAATCGACCTTTGATGCCGGGCGAAGACTTTTACTCGGCGCTGGTCGAGCGGGACGATGGAGAACTGGAACGCATCGATATTTCGGCCAGTGCCTGGACTGGACCGCCGGAAGGGTGCGCCGGATGGTGGCGCTCTCGCGTTCCGGAACTGGAAAAAGGAAAGGTCTACTGGGCGCCGCCCGACGTTCTGCTGGCCTTTTTCGAACATGCCATCGCCCACAAACAGAATGAAATCGCTTGTGTGACCGCCCTGTTGCTGATGCGGAAGCGGCTGGTCACCTGGAAAGAAACACAGGCCACGGAACAGGGTTCGGAAATGCTGCTTGTCTGCCCCCGCAACCAGACGGATTACCGGATCCCCGAATGCGAGCTGACCCCGGACCAAATCGGGGTGATCCAGGCAGAGCTGGGTGAAAAACTGTTTACCGACGTGGCCGAACCGGAAATCGATACCGGAGAATTGGCTGAATGATTCAGCAACGGACCGAGATGCGAAACCGGATAGTGCGCGGCACCTGGCCATTTTCGGTGTCGCTGCTGTTGAGCGGTGCGCTGCTGTTGCTGGTGCTGACCGGCAGTGGCTGTCAGGTGATGCGGCAATTCCGGCCCACGGCGCGCGACGTGTTGCCTGCCGCAACCGTGGGCCCGTCCGCAACACTGGATGAAATCCTGACCAGCCTGAATGCCCGCACTTCAAAAGTTCGACAGGTAAAAACCTCGGTTCGCGTGGCGACGGCGGGATTGCCGGGCCTGCGAGGCGACCTGCTGGTCGAGCGGCCGAACCGCTTGCGGCTGCAGGCGGGACTGATGGGAATGACCGAAGCCGGTTTCGATATCGGCAGCAACGATGAAAGTTTCTGGATCTGGCAAAAGGTCAGCACACCCGGTGAACCGGAAACGTTTTACCACGCGCGGCACCTCGATTATCAATACAGCCAGTTGCGCCAGGAGCTGCAGCTGCAACCAGCCTGGTTGATCGATGCACTCGGACTGGTCGAGTTCCGGGCCTCGGACCGGCACGAAGGCCCTTTCCCCCGCGAAGACGGCCGAATCGAAATCCGGTCCTTGTCCAGCACTCCCGGGGCAACCACGGTTCGCAGAACGGTGCTCGACCCGCGGACACTCGACATCCACCAGCAATCCTTCTACGACGGGCAGGGCCGGCTGGTCGCCTGGCTGAATTCGATTCGCCACGAACCCTACCCCGACAATGGAATCAGCCTGCCCCGCCAAATCGAAATTCATGTGGTGCCAGCCGGATCACAGCCCCTGGAACTGACCGTCAACGCGGGGGAGTACTCGATCAACTCGATCTACGGCGACCCGGATCGCCTGTGGGTCATGCCGCAGCCGGCCGGTGTTCGGCAAGTCGATTTGTCCCGGGGAACCATGCAGGAACCCGAAATCCAGTCGACCGGGCGGCAGTCCTTTCGCACCGATGAACCCTGGCAGTTCCGGTAGGTACCGACCCGGTAGCCGTTCACGCGCCGAGGTCTGACGCGTTGTTCGGCAGGGTCATTTACAATTGGACCACCGATGTACCGCCGAGAGACGGGTCTGCCCCCCAAAAACATGGACAATGTGTTAACCACCCGTGAGCGCTTACAAACCAGGTCGAGCAATTGACGGCAGCGGACCGGATTTCTAGGATTTTAAGCAGAACGTCTGGTTAAAAAAGGAAATCCACCTTTCGGGCCAAACTGGTAAACAACTTTTTTCTGGAGAATCAACTCGATGACTCATGTGGTGACCAAGGCCTGTGACGGATGCCGTTACACCGATTGCGTCGTGGTCTGTCCCGTGGAATGTTTCTACGAGGGCGAAACGATGCTGTACATCAATCCCGACGAGTGCATCGATTGCGAGGCTTGTGTGCCCGAGTGCCCAGTCGAAGCCATTTACCACGAAGACGACGTGCCCGACGAAATGAAGGACTACATCCAGCTGAACGCCGAGCGTTGCGCCACCAGTCCGAACATCACCGAGCGCAAAAAACCGCTTTGTGAAGACAAGTAGGGACGACGCGCAGGATAGCGGCTGGCGGAATCAGCATACCGGCCGCTCCACATTACCGGCCTCCCTGCAATGCCGGACGGGAGTGTGTCGCCAGTCAAATGGCGATGCCATTGCCGCCACGCGTTTGGGCGGCGGGAATGGAATCGCAAGGAATTGAATCGTCACCGACATCCGGAAATTGGGCGGGGCCAGACCATTCTGGAACAAGCGTATGGGACCGGGTGAGTTTGCGGCACTGGGCGCCGCCTGGTTTTGGGCCTGTTCCAGCATTCTGTGGGGAAGAGTTCATCTTTCTTCGCTGGAACTTAATTTTTTCAAAAACCTCTACGGCAGTTTGGTGCTGTTGCTGCATCTCGCAGCGGTTTCGCTGCTGGCGGGAACGACGCTGCTGGTGGCCGACCGCGAGGCCTGGGGCTGGCTGGCCGCCAGCGGTTTGACCGGTATCGTCATCGGCGACACGGTTTACTTTCGCAGCATTCAGATTCTCGGTCCGCGGCGGGCGCTGGTCGTGGCATCGACGGCTCCCCTGTTCGCTGCGGCCCTCGGCTGGATTTTTCTCGGCGAGATTCTGGTGCCGATGCAGATTCTGGGAATCTTTCTGGCGGTTTCAGCGGTGATGGCGGTGGTGGCCGAACGCGTTGCGCACG
The DNA here is from genome assembly GCA_041752775.1 of Pirellulaceae bacterium. Classification (GTDB taxonomy): domain Bacteria; phylum Planctomycetota; class Planctomycetia; order Pirellulales; family Pirellulaceae; genus BJ22. The sequence continues at coordinate 9,049 of JBGSVU010000821.1, forward strand.
ATGATACTCCAGGAATGATGCCCGGCAGATATTCGTTGGGAATCACGCTGGGGCTGCTGGGTGGTTTCTGCCAGGCAGCGGGTGCCGTACTGGCCAGACGGGGGATGGTGGAGTGTCCGCCGCTGGAAGCGACCCTGATCCGGCTGCTGGTCGCGCTGACCGCGACAGCCGTGGTGGTCATGGTTCGCGGTCGCGTCAAAAACAGAATGGCAAAAATTTTCCGCCGCGAACATTTGCGACTGCTGATTCCCGCGGCCACACTGGGAACCTGGCTGGGGATCTGGCTCAGCCAGGTGGCCCTGAAAAATTCACCGGTGGCGACGGCGACGACATTGATGTCGATGTGCCCGCTGTTTGCGATTCCCATGGTCTGGATGATGTACCGGATTCGCACCACAGCAGCGTCGATTGCCTGGACCGTTCTGGCGGTCGCTGGAATCGGAATCGTGGTCTGCAACGACCCCAATCTCCGCAGCCAGGGAAACGGGACTCCGGTGGAAACGCCGCTGACCTGGCGGGATCAGGCCGTTTCCGGCCAGACTTCCGGTTCACCCAGAAACAGTCGCCACTGGCGGTAGCGCGGGTTGTTCAGCTTGCCCAGAATCAGGGGGCTCTGCCGCGGAGCAGCCGGTTTGCGTATCAGACACAGGCCGGCTTCGGCCGGCGTGCGGTCGCCCTTGCGATTGTTGCAGCGCAAACAGCAGCAGACGGCGTTGTCCCAGGTCGTCTCGCCCCCCCGGCTGCGCGGAACCACATGGTCGATACTCAGTTGCGACAGTGGAAAAATCCGGCCGCAATACTGGCAACGGTGATCGTCGCGGGCAAACAGCGTCCGCCGGTTGAAACGCATCGAGATTCTCGGCACACGGTCGTAGCGCAACAACCGAATGATGCGCGGTACCAGCAGCGGGTGCCGCGCGGTTTGAATCCATTCGTGGTCATGACCAGGAGAGTGCGAGTCCGGGGTCGTGTGCAGCATCTGGCTGAACAGATTCCACGATTCAAAATCGTGCGTGGCGTACTGGCCATCGTCGATGCTGACGACTTCGACCAGATCCCTGTAGAGCAACACCAGCGAGCGCCGAACCGGAATGACATGGACCGGGGCGTAGTGCCGGTTCAGGACCAGTACGCTGCCATCCAGAGACGAATAGTGTCCGCTGGCGTCCTGATGGTTCTCAGTCGCGCGGCTGGTCAGCGGTTTCTGTGGGTGAGGATGGGCTGTCGCGAACGTCAGGCTCCGGTTCATGAATTTTTGTGGAAGGGCTGTCTCAGGCAATCGTTCACTTTTGAAGCGGATGAACGATGGCCTGGACTTTTGCACAATGGTACACGGGACGGGGCGGCGACGCCACTTTTTTTGACCCTGAGCGGGGAAAATTTATTTGGGCAGTGCCATCCGGGGATGGGGAGGATGCCGCGTGCCCGGGCCGATGCCAGCAGCGGAGAGAATTTTTTTCGGGTTTCTGATTCTGTTTGCGTTCCGTGTTGCTTTTCACTTCGTCCCGGAACTAACATGATGACTCGCCGTCCGTCTGCTACGGATTTGCTGACGAGCCATTCAGGGAGTCTTGAACATGATTCATTACACGTGCGACCGGTGTCATCGCTGCATCGACCCACGCCAGGAGATTCGATACACGGTACGAATCGAGATTATGGCGGCGGCGGATGAACATACCGGGCTGCATTCAATGGCCCACGATCATCTGGACGAAATCGAACAGATCATCGACGGGCTGGAGTCGGGCGATTTGAACGACTGCGAGAGCGGGATGTACCGCCGCCAGGTTTTTGATCTCTGTTCCTCGTGCCACGACCGGTTTGTGCGTGATCCGGTTGGCCGCGAAACCCAGGCCGAAGTCGGTTTCAGCGAAAACTGAAATCTGGCTCGTCGCGTGGCCGACCGTTGCCGGGGATACCCGGTCTTTCGTCCCCCTGTCCCGGTTCGGATGGCGGTTGAGGCCATGGTCTTTCGCGGCTAGAATTTGCCTCTTTGACAACGAGCAGCAAATTCCGGAGCGCAGGGCAAACCTGGCGACACGCAGATGAAGATTGCCGTAATTGGTGGTGACGGAACGGGCCCCGAAGTAACGGCCGAAGCGTTGAAGGTACTGGCGGCGGTCGCCCAGGCCGAAGGATTCCAGTACACGCTGACCGACCTGGACTGGGGCAGCCAGCGCTATCTGAAAACTGGCGAGATCATTCCCGATGGTGGCCTGGACCAGTTGCGCCGGCACGACGCCGTGTTTCTCGGTGCGGTCGGACACCCGGACGTAAAACCGGGACTGATCGAAAAAGGCCTGCTGCTCACGACACGTTTTGAACTGGACCAGTACATCAACCTGCGCCCCGTCAAGCTTTACCCCGGTGTTGAAACGCCGCTGGCCGGCAAGACACCCGAGGACATTGATTTTGTGGTCGTGCGGGAAAACACCGAAGACCTCTACGCCGGTATCGGCGGTTTTCTGAAAAAGGGAACCCCCGACGAAGTGGCCACCCAGACGGCGATTTACACCCGCAAGGGATGCGAGCGCTGTATCCGCTGGGCTTTTGAGTACACACGCAAACGGAACAACCCCAAAGGCAAACGTCTGACGCTGGTCGCAAAAACCAACGTCCTGACCTACGGTCACGATCTCTGGATGCGGACTTTTGAGGAAGTCGCCGCCGAATATCCCGACGTGCAAACCGACTACAACAATGTCGATGCCTGTTGCATGTGGATGGTCAAAAGCCCCGAGTTCTACGACGTGATTGTCACCACCAACATGTTCGGCGACATTATCACCGATATCGGTGCCATCATTCAGGGTGGCCTGGGCGTGGCTGCCGGTGGCAATATCAACCCCGACCCGGGCGGCACCAGCATGTTCGAACCGATGGGCGGCAGCGCACCCAAGGACACCGGCAAAAACGTGATCAACCCGATCGCCGCCATTGGTGCCATGGGCATGTTGCTGGAACACACCGGGCAACCCCGCGCGGGCCAGCGGATCCTCGGCGCCATTCAAACCGTGACCGGAACGAAGATGACCAGCCAGTCGGCAGGGAAAATGGGCTATTCCACCACCGAGGTCGGCGACCTCGTGTGCCAGGCACTTTGAGGTGCCGCGGCGGGAACCCCACTCGCTGGCGGCAATCCTGTCGCAGTCGCCGGCCTGTCCGGCCAACCCAGCTGAAACAGTTTTTCGCGGGCCGCCACGAAATCTTCGGCCGCCATGCGGACCTCGGCCGGCAACAATTTCGCATCGCGGTCGAGTTGATCCGACAGAGGTGACTGCACGAGGTCACTGACCCATCCGGCGGCCAGGCGGGAACTGCTCCCCTGCCCCGCCTGTTGAAAATGAGCCAGCAACGTGCGCGGTTTGGCAGCGGCAACCGTTCGCAAATGTTCTGCCCACACTGCCCGCAGCTGCTGTTCGTGCCGAATGTAGTCCGACGCGATATTTCTCGCGTCGCCATCCCCCTTGAGGTAAGCCGCAACAATAAAGGCCGAACTGGCTGACACCGGTTCCCGGAATCCGGCAAACCCCTTTTTGTGACCATCAGCCTGACAGACCACCCGCAGAATACCCCCTCGCCACGAACGGGGCACCCGCCAAACCAGCGAGACCTCGCGGCCGCCTTCGAGGGCATACTGCCGTGACGGATGATAGCGGAAAAAAGCACCGGTGCCGCGCTGAATCGTGCCGCTGGCGACCAGCATTTCGTGCTGGGGGATCTCCTCGAATCGCGTCGTTTCAGAGTTTCGCGTTCCGCCTTCCAGATGCGCGCCAGGCTGGACCTGCACGACGGTCGATTTCAGGTCCAGCGCTGCCTTCAGCGAATGTTCCGTCTGGTTTTCGGTTGCAACGACCCCGTTGACGGGCGACTGCATCAGCGTGCGCGGGCTGTAATCCACCAGGGGACAGACGTTGCGATTCCAGTGGACATCGAACCGGAATTCTTCGAACTCGCGCCGCTCGTCCGGGGTCACCCAGCACGACAGCGGCAACACGATCTGAACCAGTTGCTCATCGGTCAGCAGTCCTGTATTGGCAGCCGGAAGGACCTCGCAGGCCTCCACCAGTGCCGGGACGTCGAAACGAACCGCAGCCTCCTGCGCCAGGCCGTCCTGGGGAATCATCGGGAACAGGAGCAGAATGACAGCAAACGTCTTCGAAAACAAATTGGCAGGTTTCTGGACCACGAATTCAGCACTCCGAAAAAACGGGGCATTGGTTTGTCGCTGGACCTCCTGACCAAGTGGACAGCACATTGCGGGAAACGGTCACTTCATGAGACCGGATGACACGATTCAGTGAGCCGAACTGCTTCGCACCGCCCAAAGAGCGGACACCTGATACGCAGCAACGCCCCCCCGGGTTCGTTCCGCGTCAACCAGTAAACCGGTCTGCCAGCAATTGCCACAGGGAAAACCGGTTCACCGGCCAGGAATTCCCGACAACGGGCCGCGAATCCGGCACGGGCCGCAAGGTTTGACAGGCTGGGAGCCCGCAGCCCGAGAACGGCGGTCAGGCACCGCGCTGGAGCGGTGTCGACGAAAAATTGCGGGCCGAGAGAATCCGCTGGGCACCAAGTTGCCCCAGCCGCTGATGCGCCGACTGAATCATCGGTTCTTCGCTGGCACTGCCTGTGGAAACCACCATCGCACAGGGCGTCAGTTTTTTGCAGGCACTCATTTCCGCCACCACCTGATTCACCGGTCCTGCATCGATCAGCACCAGGTCGAACAAATCACCAGCACTTTCCAGCAACTCGCCGAGGCGGTCCAGAACAAAAGGCGGCCAAAGCTGGCGATTGCGGACCTTGCCCGTTGTCGCAAACGCAATCCCGGTCCGCGAAGAGCGGACCAGCCCGGTGGTAACAAAGTCTTTGCCGCGCGTGACCGCCGGCCAGGACCGCGCCGGGTCGCGACCCAGCATCCGCGTCAAACCGGCAGCCTGCAAATCGGCATCCACCACCAGAACCTTCCGCCCGCCCGCGACTGCCCAGCGTCCCAGCGTCAGGGCCAGTGTCGTGGCGCCCACTCCACGCTGGACTCCACTCACCAGGATCCGGCTGGATCGACCGGAGAGTATTTTTTCCATCCCTTCCGCGAGGCGGCTGATAAAAGGCCAGCCTGCTCCCAGCAGGAGATCGGAAACGTACGGCCACGCGGGCTCAGGGAACAGCGGAATCGACTCCAGCTGGAATTTTTCCCCGGCTGCAGGCGTCTGTTTTGATGCAGGAACCTGTGCCTTGGAAGCCTGTGTCACTGGCGCCTGAACTGGACGCGGCGGAATTGCAACAGGTTGCGCACTCGGCGTTTGCTCCGCCACCGGTTTGACCAGCGGTTTTTCGACCGGCACAGCAACCGGTGTCCCGCGCGTCGCGGGTGACACGGAGTGCACGGCGGGCTGCGGCCGACTAGCCGTGGGAACAGGTTTTCCGTCTGGTTTCGAGGCAGGCCCGAAAGCAGGATTCGCCTCGGTTTTTGCAGCTGGTTTTGCAGTGGGTGCCACTGCAGTTTGCAGCCGAACGCGAGAATCCTGTCCCAGTCGTTTTTCGGGTGAGCCCTGTACGGGCGTATCGACCAGATTTCTGGTATCGCGTGTGCCCGTTGAATGGGAATGGATCTCGGCGTGCGGTTTGCGAATGTCCTTGCCGAACGGATCCTTGCTGGAAACAAAACGGGGCCGGTCGTATTCTCCGTTCTGTTTCGTAACGGGCACTGGCAGGGTCGCAAACCCTTTGGGCCGGATCTCGTTTGGCCCGATGCCAGTCTCGATCCGCAGCGTTTTGTGCTCATGGTGGATGATGTTCGGCGATTCGGCGGGTTTCGTTTGTGCGAATCGCGGCGGGGCAATTTCGTCTTCGGCAGTGGCACAGACTTCTGACCATCCCACGAACATTTCCACGGCGCTCCGCGGCAGGTGAGTCGCCGTCGGTGTGGCATGTCCCTGGTCGATTCGCATGCGGCGGGAATCGTCGCCGGAATCGTTATTCGTACTGGACTGGCCGGGTGCCTGCAGCGGGAGCAAGCTGGCGTCAGCCTGACCCGACCGTTTGATGTCGTCTGGCACACGACGCGTTGGGAACCTGAAATGGGGACTTGCCAGCGGATGCCGCCAGGTGGAATGTTGCGAGTCGGAAGATTGTTGGGGTGGCGCGGCGGCCGGTTCGGGTTGGGTCTGGCGGTTCCGGTTGCTGGTGGAGGGTGTTGCAGATTGAGTCATGAGCGAGATCTTTTTCTGTAGGGACAGAAGGTGGTAACCGGCGGCCGACCTGGTTTGTTCAGAAATGGGGACGGTCCGGCGAGTGCAGTCGCCAGCCCTGAAAAACCGGAAAAGAGCTCAGGCCTGGTGAAGCGTTTCGGCGGGTCGCAACGGATTGCCAGGAAATCAGGTTTCTTCCATGAAAATCGGCCAGCGTTGAGTCCGCCTTGAATGGCTGATAAAGTAGTCTGGTTAGTCAATTTCTGCGGCCCGGTTTTGGCCGCAGATTCGTCAAAGCCCGGGAGTTGTCGTTTGTCCACTCAATCCATTGCCACCACTGCCGATTTGCTCCGCGACCGGCTGGAGCATTCTGTCCTGATTCTCGACGGCGCGATGGGGACGATGGTCCAAGCCCTGAAGCTGGACGAAATGGCGATGCGCGGTGAACGATTTCGGGATCACCACAAGGACCTCAAAAATTTCACGGATATCCTCTGCCTGACGCATCCTGACAAGGTTACCGAAATTCACCGCCAGTATTTTGCCGCGGGTGCGGACATCGTCGAAACCAACACCTTTGGGGCCAGCGTGGCCGGCATGGAGGACTTTGATTTCGCCAACGCAACCGAACTGGTGCGCGAAATCAATTTGGCGGCAGCGGCCTGTGCCCGCCGCGCCTGCGATGAATTCAGTGAGCGGACTCCCGACCGTCCGCGGTTTGTGGCGGGCTCGATTGGACCCACCGCCAAACAGACCGCGATCAGCACCAAAGTTGACGACCCTTCGTTTCGCAACACGAATTTCCAGGAAATGGAGGCGTCCTACTATGCCCAGGTCGCCGCGCTGGTCGAGGGCGGCGTCGATATTCTGCTGCCCGAGACCGTGATTGACACGCTGAACCTGAAAGCCTGCCTGTTCGCCATCCAGCGGTATTTTGACACCACCGGCAATGTGGTTCCGGTGATGGTTTCAGGAACCTTTGACCGCGGCGGTGCGACTTTTGTCTCCGGCCAGTCGGTGGAAGCGTTCTGGAATGCGATCGCGCATTTTCCCGTCCTGAGTGTCGGAATCAACTGCGCCCTCGGCCCGGAACTGATGCGGCCTTTTGTCGAGGAGCTTTCAAAAATTTCCTCTGCGAAAGTCAGTTGTCACCCAAACGCCGGGCTGCCAAATGAAATGGGGCAGTACGACATGACTCCGGCGCGGATGGCCCAACTGGTGGGCGAGTTCGCGGACAACGGCTGGGTCAACATCGTTGGTGGCTGTTGTGGAACCAGTCCTGGCCATATCGCCGCGATTGCCGACCGGATGAAACAGTCCAAACCGCATCGCGCCGGGGCCTTGCCGGCATGGACCCGGCTCAGCGGGACGCAACCTCTTACGCTCCGGCCCGACGCAAATTTCCTGATGATCGGCGAGCGCACCAACGTGACTGGATCCCGGATGTTTGCCCGGCTGATTCGCGACGGAAAATTCGAAGACGCCGTCGAAGTCGCCCGGCAACAGGTCGAGGGCGGCGCGGCGGTGATCGACATCAATATGGACGACGCCCTGCTGGATGGCGAAGAGGCCATGGAAAAGTACCTCCGCCTGATTGCCGGTGAATCCGACATCAGCCGCGTGCCCGTGATGATCGACAGCAGCAAGTGGTCCGTAATCGAACGCGGTTTGCAAAACGTTCAGGGCAAGGCCATCGTCAATTCGATTTCGATGAAAGACGGAGAGCAGGCGTTTGTTCAGCGGGCCAGACTCGTCCGCCAGTACGGAGCCGCAGCCGTGGTCATGGCTTTTGACGAGAACGGCCAGGCGGTCGAAAAAGACGACAAGGTCCGCATTTGCCAGCGGGCCTACAAGATACTCACCGAAGAAGTCGGCTTTCCCCCCGAAGACATTATCTTCGATCCGAATATTCTGACTGTCGCGACGGGCATTGAGGAACACAATAATTACGCCGTCAACTTCATCGAAGCGACCCGCGAAATCAAGGCCACCTGTCCGGGCGCCAAAGTCTCCGGCGGCGTGAGCAACGTCTCCTTCAGCTTCCGCGGCAATGATGTCGTGCGCGAAGCGATTCATTCGGCGTTTCTGTTCCATGCCATCCGCGCTGGACTGGATATGGGGATTGTCAATGCCGGGCAGCTCGCAATCTACGAAGAAGTTCCGAAGGATTTGCTGGAGCACGTCGAGGATGTGCTGTTCAATCGCCGCCCCGATGCTACGGACCGGCTGGTGACGCTGGCCGAATCGTTTCTGGGCAAAGGCAGCAAGAAAGCGGTCGAGGACCTCGCCTGGCGCGAAACGACTCCCCAGGAACGGATCAAATATGCCATGATCCGGGGGATCGACCGTTTCATCGTCGAGGACGTCGATGAAGCCCGCCAGCACTACAACCGCTGCCTGCAGATTATCGAAGGCCCCATGATGGACGGCATGGCCGTGGTGGGTGATCTGTTCGGGGCCGGGAAAATGTTTCTGCCCCAGGTGGTAAAAAGCGCCCGCGTGATGAAAAAAGGCGTCGCCCACCTGTTGCCTTTCATGGAAGCCGAGAAAGAGGCCTCCGGGCAGGCGACCCAGGAGTTTCGCGGCAAAATTCTGCTCGCCACCGTCAAAGGCGACGTACATGATATTGGCAAAAACATCGTCGGCGTTGTGCTGGCATGCAACAACTACGAAATTATCGATCTCGGCGTGATGGTTTCGGCCGAGAAAATTCTCGACACGGCAATTCGTGAAGGCGTCGATATCGTCGGTCTGAGCGGACTGATTACCCCCAGCCTGGACGAGATGGCCCACGTCGCCCGCGAAATGAAGCGGCGCGGATTGACCATCCCGCTGCTGATCGGCGGCGCCACCACCAGCGACAAACATACGGCAGTAAAAATCGCCCCGCAGTACGACCACCCGGTGATTCATGTGCTGGATGCGTCCCGCAGCGTGGGCGTCGTGGAGAAACTGACCAATCCTGACCGGCTGGCCGAATGCGACCGCGAAAACCGCGAACTGCAGCAGCAGTTGGTCGATTCCTACGAATCCCGCCAGCTGACTTTGGTCCCGTACAACGAAGCCCTTCAAAACCGCTTTCCGACCGACTGGAACACCGTCCGGATCGATCGCCCCTCCTTTTCCGGGACGCGCGTGATCGATGGATTGCCGCTGGAAAAACTGGTGGACTACATCGACTGGTCTCCGTTTTTCCAGTCCTGGGAGCTGCACGGAAAGTACCCCAAAATATTCGACGACAAAGTCGTCGGCAAACAGGCACGCGAGCTGTTTGACGATGCCGAGGCCCTGTTGCAAAAACTGGTCGCCGGGAAACTGCTGACCGCGCGCGGGGTCTTCGGATTCTGGCCGGCCGCCAGCGACGGCGACGACGTGATTCTGTACCGCGATGAATCCCGGTCCTCGGAGCTGACCCGGTTTCACATGTTGCGGCAACAGTGGCAACGCCAGGGCCAGACCATTTACCGGTCGCTGGCCGACTATGTCGCACCGACCGGCTGTGGACGCGAGGATTTCATCGGCGCCTTTGCCGTGTCAACCGGTTTCGGATGCGACGAGCTTGCTGCACAGTTCGACCGGGAGCACGACGACTACAATTCGATCATGGTCAAGGCTCTCGCCGACCGGATGGCCGAAGCTTTTGCCGAATATCTCCACCATCAGGCCCGCATCGAGTGGGGATTCGGCGCGAACGAAAACCTCAACAACGACGAGATGATTTCCGAGCGCTATCGCGGGATTCGTCCCGCGGCCGGCTATCCGGCCTGTCCGGACCACACGGAGAAATCGACGCTGTGGCAACTGCTGGATGCCGAGAGCGCGACCGGAATTCGCCTGACCGAGTCCTTTGCGATGTGGCCCGGCGCCAGCGTCAGTGGCCTGTACTTCGCACACCCCGAAGCCCGGTACTTTGCCATCCCCCGCATCGGCCGGGATCAACTTGAGGTGTATGCCGCCCGCAAGAAGATGCCGGTCGAGCAAATCGAACGCTGGCTGACACCCATTCTTTAAAGGGACAGCGCCACAAGAATTGGGGTACGATGGACGTCCTCGTCCGTCGACAATTGAGAAATTCGACGTCCCCGTCCGTCGAAAACTGAGAAATTCAACGTCCTCGTCCGTCGAAAACAGCGAAATTCGACGGACGAGGACGTCCATCGTACATTCACAACACGCCGAAGGCGCTCCGTCAATCCGGACCTTTCATTCCACAGGCCACTACCTGGTGACGCTACCCGATGACGTTACCCGTTAACGCTACCCGGTAACGCTGACTTTTTCCCTCTCCAGCACGCACATTGCGGCGTTGCGACCTGGCACCCCGCTGACAGCCCCGCCGCGCAAGGCAGATGATCCAGCGAGGAAAACATTGGGGTATTCGGTTTCCACGCCCCACTTTCCCACTTCTTCCGGATTGTCCGTAAAGAACCAGGAAAGTGAGTTGTGGAAGATATTCCCGTAATCCAGACCAATTTCCTGTTCCAGTTCCTGCGGTGTACGGATTTCGATACATGGTTTGCCATCGCGGTCCCGCGCGACACAGTCGAGAAAAGGCTCGGCACAGATGCGGTCCAGTCCGTCGAGATAAAGTTGCTGGACCCGGTCCCGTCGCACGTCGTGATCCGATTCGAACAGGCGATAGGGCATGTCCAGCCCAAACAGCGTCAGCGTGTGAAATCCGGCCTGCTGCAGTTCCGGCGACAGAATCGAGTCGTCCGTCAGTGTGTGACAGTAGATTTCGCCAGGTGCCGGATCGGGAATTTCTTTTCGCGCGGCCCGCTGATAAGACGTTTGCATCTGGCCGTAGCCTTCATCGATATGAAAGGACCCGGCAAAGGCCTCTTCACGGCTCACACCAGCGGCCCGGACTTTCGGCAGCCGTTTCAGCAACATGTTCATTTTGATTACCGAACCCTCGTCCGTATCGACCGGTTTCCACGGCTGGTTCAGCAGTCGGTTGAAAACCCGCGGCGTGGCATTGACCAGGATGTATCTGGCGCTGACCGTGTGCTCCCGCTCTTCATGGGTAAAGGTCACGGCAGTCCGGTCCAGATGCGGGTCGATCGCGGTGGCGGTGGCCCCGGTGGCAAAGGTGACACCATGTGACCTGCAGCACGCGACGAGTGAATCGACCAGCGCACGCATCCCGCCAACCGGCACTCGCCATTCGCCGGTTCCGCCGCCGATAACGTGATACAGAAAACACCTGTTCTGAATTAGCGATGGGTCATGAGGACTGGAAAACACTCCAATTTTCCCATCCGTCATCACCAGCCCGCGCAGGACATCATTCTGAATGTACCGCTCGATCACTTCACCCAGCGGCCGTTCGACAAAAGCATCCCACGCTTCCCGCTGCAGGGGTGTTTCCAGTTTCCCAAAAAAATCGGTCCGCGCCCGCAAGGGCTTCAGCAATGACGGCCAGACAATCTCTGCCAGCGCGGTCTGCAGCTGCAGCAGTTTCTGGTAATCGTCCCAGTCCCGGCTGTTGCCAGTCAGTTGCAGCATCGATTCCCTCGAGCGGGCCGGGTCGACGTTGGACAACACCAGTCCCTGGGCGACGCCGCTGGAATCGGTGTAAGCCGTAAAGGAGGCCGTCTTCCTGCGCTTCGTCTCGAATTTCAGCCCCAGCTCATCCACAATCGACTGGGGCAACAGAGAAACCAGATAGGCGTACCGCGACAGCCATGCGTCGTAATCGGGAAAGACTTTTTTCGAGGCCGTGGCGCCGCCCAGTTCGTCCCGTTGTTCCAGGACGAGTACCGAGTGCCCCGCCCGCGCCAAATAGGCCGCTGCCACCAACCCGTTGTGCCCGCTGCCAATGACGACCGTGTCGTATCCCGATTCTGGTTTCATGAAATTCCTTTGAAAGCACGTTTTCAGGGGACGACGGCCATCATAACTTTCCGAACCATGCCGGTCAATCAATTCGCCCGTCCACGGTCTGTCCGGCGCCAACATTAAGTCAAGTGGTCCAGACGTTTCACATTGCCATTTCGCCAGGTCACACCAATTGCTGATTCAATTGAATTGCAGTCGTCTTCTCGCGATCATAAAAACCGTTCGGCAATTCGCTGCAGGGTTCGCAGGTTGCGCATCGTGTTGGGAGCGTCAATGGCTTTGTCCAGCTGGTTTCCCTCGAACAGTTTTGAGTCACTGATCTTCGGGCCGCGACAGAGCCACCAGAGCTCGCTCCCGGAAAACGCGAAATCGTCGTAGTCACCACGGAGTGCAAGGAGGCGTTTTTTCATGGACGCCGTCGCAGGATTCATCAGAAAAATCACATGAACCGTGAACTGCTTCTGCTGACTGGTATTCAACTCAAACGGGTTTGCCGCGGCAGTCTGGACGATTTGATCCAAATGGCGGAGGAACGTCGCTGCCTCAAAACCCAGCGTCCTGAACAGTTGCCGCTCAATATCGGCCCCCAGTTTTTCCTGGTCCTTCCGCCCCGTCTCAAAAATCACATTGCCACTGGCGAGAAATGTCCGGATATTTTCCAGTCCGGCCGCTGAAAACGCCTCGATCAGTTGCGGACTCTTTGCCGTTCGCTTGCCAAGGTTGACGCCGCGCAGAAACGCAACGTATCGCGGGTTCGTTTTTTCCGGTTTTACCGCGTTCAACTTCTTTGCCATGGCCCTTTCCCGGTTGTTATGTTGTTTGTTCCTGCATTATCCGGCAGTATTCTGCTGTCATCCAGGGACTTGACCGTTTTCGCCCGCAAACCTAGCGGTTTCCAGTTCCGCGGCTTCGACGATGGCATTGATCAGCGTGTCCAGATGCTGGGGCTGTGTATACAGGTTCACCATGTTCAGCCGCAGCCACGATTGCCCGGCGTGAAGCGTCGTCGCAAACCACGCCAGGCCCGAATCGCAGACGCGACGGGCAATCGCGATTTGCAGATCGTTCAGACGCACTGCAGGAACGCCGTCCGGTTCCCACCGGGCGCAGGCGATCGACAATACTCCGCCGGGCATCACGCGAAAACCGTGTGACTGCAGCCGTTTTTCAATCTCGCGGGTCAGGCGGATGTTGCGCGGAATGTGATCGAGTAACGTTTTCCAGCCACAGGCGCGGATCGCAAACCAGACCGCAAGGGGCGTCGAACGCCGCGAGGTCGGCAGCCCCCGCTGGTACGCTTCGACATAGTCGCCATCGGGAATGTACGCGGCCGCAATCCGGAAGGCTGACCGGTTGGCATCGGCATGACGCGTCATGAAGACTCCGGCTGTCAGCGGCATGAACAGCCATTTGTGCAAATCGATCGCGATCGAGTCCGCCCGGTTCATGCCGTCCACCAGATGGGCCAGTTCCGGCACCAGCCCCACCGCGCCGCCGTAACAGGCATCCACGTGGAACCAGATCCCGTGCCGTTCGCACAAGTCCGCAATACCAGGCAGCGGATCGATCGCACCGGTTCCCGTCGCTCCCGCCGTGGCGAAAACGGCAAACGGCTGACATCCCGACTGAATGTCTTCGTCAATGGAACGCTGCAATTCTTCGATCCGCATCTCACCCCGGGCTCCGGCCTGGATGACTGAAATCGACGACTGGCCAAAACCCGCTGCCATCGCCGAACGGACTATCGACAGATGCGATCCGTCGGCAACATAGATGCGAGGCAATTTTTTGAGGGCCTGGGGCCCAATCTTTTCCCATTCCGGAAAATGCACGTTGCGGGCCAGAACCATTGCATGCAAATTGGCGAAGGTGCCGCCAGGCAAAAACAGTCCGTCGCAGGGATACTGCAGCTTCTCCGAAAGTGCTCGGAGGATCTCCTGTTCTACAGCTGCGGCAACGGGGCCCTGATGTGTCGCTCCGTTGTTATTGTCGATGATCGAAACCAGCAAATCGCCCAGTGCCGCCGGCGGCCAGGGGGAAGAATTGACCAGCCCCAAATAAAGCGGATGGTTCATCGCCATGCTGTGACGGATCACGCGGTCAAACTCCTCTTCGATGACGCGGTCCAGCCCGATACCGGAATCCCCCAGAGTGTTCGTAAACCCGGCAAAGCACGCTTCACGCGAAATCTCCGGCATGACCCGGCCAGCCGGGACATTGGACAGGTACTCCGCAATTCGCTCCACCAGCCGTTTTCCTGCCGCTTCAAATTCCGTCGCTTGCATCAAAATATGCTTCCGTTTGTTATTCTGGTGAGGTCTGGCAATTCAGCGTAGTTCAGCCCTGCTGAGTCCAGAACCGGGAGCCATCTGGCGTTTCGTTCCAGTCCGTATCCGCCCGATTGTAATGTGCAAATCCAGAAGCGTGGTGAATCACGGTGCCCACAATATTCTGCATCAGGTTTCGGCAATGCCGGAATCCGGAAAACAATCCGGCTGGACGCTTTTCCGAGATACGCTCCATCGGACTGCTCGTACAGCAGGCCGGCACCGGAGCATTGGCGAATCCCGTTGTCCCAGGCACCTGACACCGAATGAGTCGATTGAACCACAGATCGGCCGGCGGAATGACCCGCGCTTTTTACCGTCGCGATCCGGTGACCGTCGCGCGGGAGTTGCTGGGACAGCGCCTGGTTCATATTGTCGACGGGCAAAGAATCGCCGGAATAATCGTCGAAACCGAAGCGTACCTCGGCGTCCAGGACCGTGCGGCTCATTCTTTTGGTGGTCGGCGAACGGCGCGAACCGCGACCATGTACGCCGACGGGGGAACGGCTTACGTTTTTCTCAACTATGGAATACATCACTTGCTAAATATTGTCACCGACGGTGTCGAAGTGCCGACCGCGGTGTTGCTGCGCGCCATCGAGCCCACCGAAGGCGTCCCGACCATGTATCGCTATCGCCCGGCAGCCAGACGGGAAACCGGACTCTGTTCCGGGCCTGGAAAACTGGGTGCCGCTTTTGCCATCGACCGGACGCATGACGGCATGGACCTGGTCACCTCCCCTGCCCTGTTCGTCGAACGGGTCCGCAAAAAACCGTTGCCCAAAAAATCGATCGTGGTTTCCCGCCGGATAGGAGTCGATTACGCGGGTGCATGGGCAGTCAAGCCCCTGCGGTTTCATTTGAGCGGAAACCCGCACGTCAGCCGGCAATGAATTCAGGATCAGTTCACGGACCGCAGATCAAATGGTTCGTACGATGGACGTCCTCGTCCGTCGATGATCGCCGTTTTGGCCAAACGATGACGTCGATGATCGCCGTTTTGGACCAACAAAGACGCGATGATCGCTGTATACGACGGACGAGGACGTCCATCGTCCATGTTTGCTATTCCTTGACCCGCTTGTAAACGGTCTCCACCGCTTTGGACTCCTGTCCGTCGGGCATGATGTTGTAGGCCGTGATTGTCAGATGATCGGCGTCGATCAATTCGTAATCCGTGCGCCATCCGCCCTGGGGCTCGCCCGCCTTCCAGTCATACTTTCCAGAAACCGAAAAACCCCGCTCGATTGCATCCCCTTCGCTGACCAGAATCGCATAGCTCATGTGAAAATCGTCCATCCAGCAGACCTGGAACTTTTTCGTGATGCCGTTCATCGCCAGCGCTTCCTCGCCCCGCCGCGGTTTCCCCTGCATCGAACCTTCGTAGGTGTGCCGGAAGAATTTGCCATTCAGAACCGCCTTGATCTCGCCCGTCACCTGTGACTCGTCCGCCAGTTTCCCTGGCTCGAACCACGTTTTGGCCGTCCCCTGCCACTTGCCCACACACTGCCCAAGAAACTTTTCCTGTTCTGCCATTTTTTCCTCGCTCTGTTTTTCCGGATTCTTGCCTTCCTCCTGTCCCAATGCGGTTCCTCCAACTGCCAGCAAGGACAAGAAAACAGCAAGAAATCCTTTCGTCAATCGATTCATGGGGTTTCCCATTCTGGAACAATGTTCGCTAATTCGCCGCCGGTCCAGTATAGCCATCCCAAAAACCGTCGAACACGCATCGAATCTGCCTGCCTGGCCATAATCACACCGGTGAATCGGCGTTTTCATTTGGCCAGAAGAAAACTCGTTTCGGAATCAAGAAAATTCTATTTCATCGTGGGATCGGACCGCTGAATGGTCAGTGATTCCGAAACGTGCCAGCGATAATCCGGGGCTTCGTTCTGCGGGCGAAACTGATAAGTGACCCCCTCGATCAAATCGCGTCGGTCGCCACCCCCAAACGGAACGTAGATTCGCAGCCGGTTGCTGGACAGCCAGTAGCACCCGGAGTCAAAACCAACAGCCAGCCGATTTGCCTGGACTCCATCCGGAACATCTGATTTGACATCCATATAGACCCGCAAATCCGCCCGGGCCAGAAAAGCCCGGATTTCATCCTGATCGCGAAACCCGGTTACATCCGCGATCAGCCCGAAACGGTTGCGGCGCTGGCAATTCTCCCGAATTTCTTCGGGCAAGTCCGGCGAATCCGTCCAGCGAATCTTTTCGACTGTCATCGTCGCAACATGGGCTTCCGGCAGTTCCACTTGGCAATGCACTCCAACTTCGTCGCGAAGCGAAATCGCAGAATAGGGATTCGGGCCGTCAAAAGGGTGATCCGTAAAATCCGGCATGCCGCGACGACCGATCGTTTCTGACATCCGCGCGTCAGCCCAGTCATGAAACGTCGCGACATGCGTCATCAATCCAAACATGCCTGGGTCGTAAATGTTTTGTCCCAAACGGTCGTAGTTCAGCCTTCGCCAGCGTCCGCCTACCCAGACTTCGTTGTAAGTGTGCGAAGCCCAGCTTCCCTGGAGGGGCTGGATCGCTTCCAGCAGCGTGTTGCGAACGCCGGACTGCTTCAGCCGCCGAATCATGGCAATCTCGCTGTCGTCGTTGGCGTCGACGATTGGGATGCAAAGAATGGTCCTTGTAGGCAAACCGACGGCGCGCAAACAACCGTTCAGGTAAATCGCCGAAGACGAACACGATCCGCGCAATTTGTGGCGGAACATTCCGGCGGCCGAAATCTCCCGTTCCCACTGTTCTTCGGGAGTCCACTCGCTCCCCTGGCCGACCAGGTGCTTTCGCTCTTCCGGAATATAAGGTCTTCCCTTTTCATCAAAAGCCGTCGAAAAGCAGGAAAATCCGTCCTGAAATTCGGTCCGTTTCAATAACCATTTCGAAACCTGCTCGGCAGTCTGCTGGTCATCCAGGGTCCCCGAATCAATACCATCCGCCTTGAGGGCCTCGACAATCTCCCGCCGCAATTCGGGTGTCCAATCGGCGGTCGGTCCTGGCTCCAGCCATCGGGCCAAACCCAGGGATGGATCCAGAATCGAATCCCGCCACTGGTCATCGGCACGGATCGCGCTGGCAACCCTGTTCATGGGATAATGGACCACTTCCAGTTCGACGGAGTTCTTTGTCTCGTCCAGAATCCGCGCATCCTGGTAGTCGTCATTGAGAAACTCAATCGTGACCGGTCTCATCACCTGGACAACCGATCGAATGGTGTATTGAAACTCGCGTCGTTCCAGCCACTCTCCATCGCCAATCCCGTCGCCATCGGAATCGGCCTTGTTCGGGTCGGTCAGGTATTTGTATTGCTCATGAAAATCTGACAGCCCGTCCCCATCCGAATCCAAATCCTGGGCAATGACCAGGCAACAGAACAACAATTGACTGCAGATGAACGCGAATATCCGCAGGTTCGCAGAAATCAAATTCATGTTCATGACTTGCCCTCAAAACAAAAACCGAACCGAACATCCATATGAAAAATTTCGGCTGATCCACGATCCGATTCATTCTTCATTCTCTCCCAGCTCGAGGAACGCCATGGAGGCGCTGATCAACGAGTCTGTCGAGAGACCATCCCAAGTCAAATTCAGTTTCTTTCCTCCTGCATCCTTGATCGCCTTTTTCCAGTTCACGCCATCGCCT
The DNA here is from genome assembly GCA_041752775.1 of Pirellulaceae bacterium. Taxonomy (GTDB): domain Bacteria; phylum Planctomycetota; class Planctomycetia; order Pirellulales; family Pirellulaceae; genus BJ22. The sequence continues at coordinate 27,077 of JBGSVU010000821.1, forward strand.
TTGAGCGACATGAACAATTGCTGACAACTGAAATCAACCGGTTTGCCATCGACGGAGTATTCAAAATGGGTCATTCCGTCGTCGTGGTAAACAAAAACGAACGGTGGACTGGCCCAGCCAAGCCAAGGCGAACTGGCCTCGTAAGGTTCGACCAGGAACTGGTACCTAAAGCCGGTGGGAATGCCCGTCAATTCAAACCGACCTCCCTTGTCCGTCCGGGTGTTGGCCACCACACTGGACGACGGTGGCATGTCCTGGCCAATCAATGAAACCCGAACGCCATCCATTCGCTCGCCGTCCTGACCCATCACCAGGCCATTGACCTTCGCGGCCGGAACCATCACAAAATTGACCACTTTCGATTTGCCTGGCAGAAACAGGTCGTCAATTGTTTTTCCACCCCAGTCGATTTCATCCGGTATTTCCAGTGCCGCGATGCAGTCGCCCTGACGATGCAGGTTCGTCTCGGTGAAGCCGTCCATCGAGACCGAAATCGTCGCGGCCTGAATCAGCTTCGGCGATCCGTGACCGCCGGGCCCGAAATTGAAACCGTAACGGCCATTTTCGTCGGTTGTTCCCGAACCTGTTTTGAACAGGGTTCCAAAGCCACAATGCGCGTTGATTGTCACGCCGGCCAGCGGTTTGCCTTCGGCGTCAGTCACAGTGCCCGACACGCTCCACGGTTTGCCTTTGTCAGCAGCGTCTGTCTGTTTTTCTTCAGATTGACCTGATTGTTGGGGTGACCGAATCCCGGCGATCGAGTCCTCAACTTGCTTCTTGTAATCACGCCACAAGTCCGAGGCATTTGCGGGCGCGACCAGAAACGCTTCGCCGAGGACCGTCGGGCCCAAACCGAATGTCATTTTCTGTGCCGGACGTTCCGACTCCATCAGTTTTTTCGCTCCGGCTTCATCCAGAAAAACCAGCTGGATGGTCGTTGCATCTTTTTTGAGGTTGGTCGGCACATGGCTGAGAAAAATCGCCCCAAAACCGGTCGACAGTTTCCATTCTGCAGGAAGTTTGGGCAACAGGTCGGCAACCACGCGTTGCAGCGGCGGCAATTCGCCAGGGGCAAGATTCACCTTGATGCGATTGGAATCCTGCCACAAGGCCTGCATCGCCCATTCGCCTCCTTCGGCGAAAATGAAGTAGTCTTTTTCCTCTGCCAACAGGAACAGTTCGGTGGCATCGACATTCTCCCAAAGCAGGTGCGACTCGCCGGGCTGAAGCGTCATTTTTTCCCCTACCGTTTGCGGCGTCATGCCAATGAACGGTGCGGCCCTGGAAAAATCACTGTTTTCAACCCGCAAAACGCGAAACGCTGCATATTGCTGGGGATCAATGCTGGCTGGCTTCTCACCAAAATTTTTGACTTCCAGTTTGAACAGCAAAGGCTGGCCAATAGCTGGCTTCTCCGTCAACAATGTCAAGCGGGAACGAAGTCCACTGTCAAATGCCAGAGTCCCCCAGCCTTCAGCATCGGCTGGTTTGCCTGCGGCTTCTCCCTGTTGTTCCACAGGTTGCACCACAATCACAGGAGGGTCGGCTGGCGGCAGCAACGAACCCGGAATCAGGGACTCCATCTCCCTTTTCGAACGTTCTTCGGGTGTTAACCCATCAATTCGCACTGGTCCGGAACTTTCAGGAATCCTGAGGGAAGGCGGTTGCAGTTCTTGCGGCGCCCCCGGTACTTTCTCGTCCTTTTCAAAGACCAGTTCTTCGAGAGTTTTTCCCGATTCAGCGACGGCTTCATCGGCCAGGCGGTCCAGTTCGTAGCGCCACATCATTTTCATGCGAACGAATGGCGTTCCGTCATTTTCTCCCCGCTGGATTTCGTAGCGGATGCCGCGGTGGGGCGGATCCTTTTCATCCTTCGGGGCGCCTGTTTCGGGGTTCATCACAGCCTGCACTGGTGGGTTGGGATACTCCGGACTCGGCTCAATTCGGCGAGTCCTCATCGTCATGGCGACCTCGCCGGATTCCTCACGGCAATTGACAACCAGTTGTTCCGCACCGCCGTCAGGCGAGGCCCAAGCACGGATTACGCCTCCAGCATCGATCATTTCCAGGCGACCGTTGGTAATGACGACCGTCGTCGATTGATTGTCCGTGGTGATCTCCACATGGTCGCCGCTGAATTCGGCCCGCATTTCAGAGCCTTCGGGCAGACCGAAATTGATTTCGGAGGCCTCGATGGAATTGGCAATCACATTGTTGACCCCAACCACCGAAACAATCGACTCCATGTTGGTCACGCTGATGCCGGACCGGAATTTGGAAAGGTCGTAGTCAACTGCCGTGAAATGGCGAACCAGTTCCGTCGCCGAGCGGCCATGTCCAAAGGCTTCGATGGCCACCCGGGTTATCCGCTCGTTGTCCTTGCCAACGGTCCGGAATTTCAGTTCATTGGATCCGCCCTGTCCCCGTTCGGCCTGGTCGTTTAATGTTGAAGCAGTGCCTGCCGGCGGCTCCAATTTTTCGCCAGTCGTCAGCGCATGATACTGGTAAACGGGTTTTTGGGTTTTTGAATCAACCGCGTACAACTCGACGGCCAACACCTGATCGCCAGCGGGTTGGTCCAGCTGCACAATCGAGACCGTTTTCCACATCGGCATGGTTTTGCTCCAGCCGACATTCCAGATCGTTTTCCCGTTTCTCAGATCGACGGCGACGATGTCGAACATCAGCGTTTCGTAGACCTTGATCCCGACATGTTCGACGCCTTCATCGACAGGCACCTGGGCACCGTTCATTTCAACCCAACCGGTCGATTTGCGTGAACCATCGGGATAGCTATGCGAAACCAGCACCGTGACCCCGTCCCGGTCCTGCCGCGGTGGCGTGTCGTCATGACCCGACGATGTCACGGTCATTTCTCCCGGATCCTGATCAGAACGAGCCGCTTCCATCGCTGCTTTGGCATTTGCGTCGGCCTCCTTCAGATGCTCCGGGGTGGCCATGAAAACAAAGCTGCCCGTTGCGGCTTCAAACCACAAACCTTCGCCGTTCTCTCCGCGAACCTGCTGAGTCCAGTTGGCCCCGAGCAAGCCAAAGTCGGAGTTGGCATCGTCCAGTACCAAGGCGTTGACAGGGCCAAATGCCGGCCCGACACCGAGATCGACCTTTTCGATCCGC
>JBGSVU010000822.1:0-4062 GCA_041752775.1 Pirellulaceae bacterium
CCCCCCCCCCCCGCCGCGAAAATTAGGCAGGAGTGGGATATTCCAACGAACTGCGCGGACGCTCGTGATTGAAATCATGCTGGCCTCAGGTTTCTGAACTGCGCGGGCCTGTCAGTGCGACATCCAGCGGAAGCGGACTGACAATTCAAAGGCTGCTTCCCGAAATGCCTGGCCGACTGGCGAGCCGAGGTCCGTCAGCCTGCGAATATTGGCTTCGTATTCCAGCCGTTCTTCTTCGGTCATTTGTTCCAGCCGCTCCCGCATCCGGTTTAGTTCCACCGTTTGCGGTTTGCTTTCGAACAGCAACTGTAGTGCGGCAAGCTCCCCACCATCAAACCAGGACATTCCACACTGTTGACAGTCATCAACAGAGAGGCCGAGTTGTCTGATGGGTCGTTTCGCCATTTCCGCCCGGCATCTGGGGCAACGGACCGTTTCCTGCGTGTCACCGGCAGTCGTGGTGGCAATTTCCCTGACAAGCTGCGCGACATTCTTGTTGACCCGGCGTTCAATTCTGTCTGCTCGCGCTGTCACCAATAATGCACCCTGACAGCCCATGCACTCGTGAACGGTTGCACCAATATATTTGCCGCGCACCAGGTCGAGTTTGCAGATTGGGCATTTCATAAATCGACCAGGTTAACAGCAGCCGCAACCAGGAACTCGCCAGTTCGGCACCCATTTCCAAAGCGCCGAGGCACGCGCCGCAGTTCGCAACACCGCGTACACCCGTCAGCAGTACTGGGTGGAAAGCTTTAAAGCAAAAAGCATACCCCATCACCTCTCCCGCCGCGAAAAAGGAGACAGGAGCCCTTTTGGCTGACTGGGCAGTTTCTGGCAGGACGAATCGACGATGTACTTCGTGACTGCTGGTCCTGAACAACGACTCTTCCTGCAGGTACCGTTACTTGCTCACCCGGTTTGAGGCGGCCGGATGCGGACCCGCAGATCCGGTGTTGCAGGTGAGCGTGCTCTCAACAACACCCTGCACCGAAATCGCCGTTTCAGGGCGCAGCGTCACAGAGGCGTTACCGCGCCTGCCCAGCAGTTGCCTGTTCTTGTGAGCACGACAAGAGCCGTTTGTGTGCCAGCGGCGCACGCAATCAGCGATCCATCCGGCGCCCAGGCGGCGCTGTTGCCCACGGAAACGAGGGTTCCAGCAGAATCCGCATGATTGGCCATCAGGCACAGCATTCCAAAGTCCGCGGCATAACGTGCGAATCGGGGCGAGTCGGTTGCGTACCATTCGGCGTTCAGGAAAACACCCGCTGCGTAGACGGTGGCTCCCTGCGCCGCATGCGCCGCCGGGTGGGCCCGGCTGGCCGAGTCCGCACAGATGGCCAGCCCTACCGATTCACCCTGCGATTCAATGCTCAGCAACGTATTGCCAGGAGTGAAGTACGACGGTTCGCATCCTCCCAAATGCATTTTGGCATAAGTCCGAACCGACCCGTCATCGCAGAATACGATCCCTCCCAGAAAGGGTTTTGACTGTCCGCTGGTGATCGAAGCCCCGGCCACGACCTGCATTCGATTCTTTTTTGCCGCGTGGGCAAGCGGCTCCAGCCGGCCATCTGCCGGATGCAACTCACAGGCCATTGCGAGGTCGGGCTCGTATCCCATCAGGGAAAGTTCTGGAAACACCAGGACGGACACGCCCTGCCGACCGGCCGCGGTGATTGCCGCCAGATGATTTTCAATGTTGCCAGCCAGATCGCCGCGGTTCGAAGCAATCTGGGCGGCGGCGATTTTGAACTGGCTCATGCCGTGCCTTTTGACTGTCGCATCAACACGTCACCATCGATGCGGCGGGGGAGTTGGCTGGAGTTGGCTGAGGTCCTGCGAAGAACCCGATGTCCCGACGAATCGATGGTTCGGCGCAGGCGGGCAACAGCGCGAAATACCTGGTCCGGATGGCCGGGCGAATGCCGCAGGGGGGTTACCCAGTTGACAACGCCGCCAGTCTATCTGCGAAATGCCGTGGCAACAAGTTTTTGACGCACAGTCCGGCTGAGGCAAGTGAGCAGCCGGTGGATCGTTCCAGGCTACGCTTCCAGGTTGCGGCCGTCGGGTGACTCGGCCGCAACAGTCTGTCCGGCCATGTTGTCCAAAAACCACTGCCGCAGGTCCGCAAAATCATTGACCCGGCCCTGAACGCTGCCAAGATCAACGAGGTAGTGCATATTGAACAGAAATCCTTTGGGAGTGAGGCTTCCTCCATGCGCGGCCGCCACCTCCATATACGTTTCGACAGTGGCATTGCCCTGCTGGATTTGAGCACGCAGCGCCCTGAGTCGATCGCCCGAAACTGAAGATACAGAACTGGCTGCTGGCGTTCTGCGCGCATTGCTGATGTCTCCGCATCGTGGGCAGTCTCTCTGCTTCCACTCGTTGTTCGTGATGGACTGCTGGCATTTTGGGCAGAGAAACGGCAGAAACATCAGTACCAGCAAACCAGGCACCAGAAAAAACCCGCCAAGCAGACCCCAACCGAGGCCGTTGCGATTCTTGCGGGCGGCGAGTGGCCCAATGATTATGGCGGCAATGAAATAGCCGCAGAAATAGGGAATTAGCAATTCCATGAAATTTCCTTTCCTGTCACGTTTTCTCTGGCAGTTCCTGATCCCCGTCCAACAGTCTGTCGGGGGATTTGCCTGGCAGCAAGCTATCGAGACAAATATTCAATCAACTTTTGAACATCGATCAAACCCATGGCAAAACATGTAGCTATTGCGACTGCCCATAACACAACGACAAACAGTGGTACAACGAATCTGATTGGACGCCGGGACAAAATCCTGATTTTGTTCTCGTCGTCACCGGTAAGCTGTAAAGCGTCTGCATTGAATTCTCTTGGCAATCGATATTTCTGCCAGGCATAGTAAAGCCCAAGGATTGCAAAGACCACCATCAGGAAAGGAACGAACAATCCGAGGATCGTCAAAAATATGACGTGGTTACTGCCTGTGTATAACCGGTCTACCCGCTGGCTGGTTTTGGAGGGACTCGATTCGTCGCTAAACATTGCTTTTCAGTTTCGGAAGGGCATCATGTTTGACGCAGACATGGGGTCGGCCAGGGAACAAGGTCGAGTTGCACCGGGCAGCTTGTGCAAAATCAATTCCCGAAACCACAGCTCCCCCTCGCCCCGTGAATTCGGATTCAAGAAAGGAATCAACCACCTGCGCCAACACCTTGAGAATTCACGGGGAGAGGGGGCCGGGGGGTGAGGGGGCCGAGGCATGGAATTAGTCAGAAAGATGGAGGCGAACGAGCTCACCCCTACCGGTGCATTCCAATCGAACAGCGAGGTTCACATCCACAACCGCCCCTCACCCCCCGACCCCCTCTCCCCCAATATCCGGAGGCCATCGGATCGCACTGGCTGCGTCACGGATCCGGATTTTGGGGGAGAGGGGGAGCAACTGAAATCTCATGCGTCTGCTCAAAGAAAGCACTGAAAATGGGTGACAACCACCTCAAATCCTTGCGGGGGACCGGGCAGCTTGTGCAAAATCAATTCCCGAAACCACAGCTCCCCCTTGCCCCGTGAATTCGGATTCAACAAAAGAAGCAACCACCTGCGCCAACACCTTGAGAATTTACGGGGAGAGGGGGAGCAATTGAAGTCTCATGCGACCGCTCACAGAAAGCACCGAAAATGGGTGACACCCACTTCAAGTACGTAGGCCATCAGATCGCACTAACTGCCTCACGGATCCGGATTTTGGGGGAGAGGGGGAGCAATTGAAGTCTCATGCGACCGCTCGCAGAAAGCACCAAAAATGGGTGACAACCGCCCCTCCGCCCGATTCGGACCCGCATGTCCGGTGATGTGGCGAAGGCGCACTCGACGGGTGCCTTTACGCGATTCGGCCCTTAAGCTTCCTGCAATCTCCGTGCGTTGATGTGAACGCCACCGCTGGTCGATTAATCCAGCAGGTAACCGCGAACTTCGTGACGGAGGATGCCGATGACTTCGTCGATGCAGGCCCGTCCTGCATTCATCATTCGAGTGGACTCCAATGCATGTTTTACTTCCGTGAAATTGCGAAGCCCAAG
>JBGSVU010000823.1:0-6634 GCA_041752775.1 Pirellulaceae bacterium
CGCTGGGTGGTTGATCCCGCCAACCCGCTGACCGCGCGCGTCACGGTCAACCGTTTCTGGCAGCAGGTTTTTGGCCAGGGGATCGTGACGACGCCGGAAGATTTTGGCGTGATGGGTGCCGCCCCGTCGCATCCGGAACTGCTGGACTGGATGGCTGTTGATTTTGTGGAAAACAACTGGAACGTGAAACGGTTTTTCAAACAGATTTTCATGAGTGCGACTTATCGCCAGTCCGCCGTCACGACTCCCGAAAAAATCGAACGGGACCGTTCCAACGCCCTTCTCTCGCGGGGGCCCCGGTTCCGGATGGACGCCGAAATGGTTCGCGACTCGGCACTGGCCGCCAGCGGGTTGTTGGCTGCCAAAATGTACGGGCCCAGCGTCAGGCCTTATCAGCCGGAGAATCTCTGGGATATCGTTGGTTTGCCTGGAGGGGACACCCGGAATTTTGTCCAGGATCATGGCGAGAACCTCTACCGCCGATCGCTCTATACGTTTATCAAACGAATGGCGCCGCCCCCCAACACGGAAGTCTTCAATGCGCCCAGCCGCGAAGTCTGCACGGTCAACCGGGAACGAACGAACACGCCGTTGCAGGCGCTGGTGGTCCTCAACGATCCGCAATTCGTCGAAGCGGCACGAAGGCTGGCGGAAACAGCCCTCGCTTCCGCAGGAGAAAACGGGGACGACTGGATCCAGTCCGCCGCACTTCGGGTGCTGGGCCGCGAACTGAATTCACAGGAAATCAGTCTGTTGCGCGATGACCTGACGGCCTTCCTCGAATACTACAGCGTCAACCCCGACGACGCCCATGCTCTGGTTCACGTTGGTGAATCCCCGCCCGCGGAAGGCCTGGAGACTGCACGACTTGCGGCATTGACCATGGTCTGCAACCAGATCATGAACCTCGACGAAGCCCTGAACAAATAACAAAAAGCACGATGGACGTCCAAGTCCGTTAACAAAAAGTACGATGGACGTCCGCGTCCGTCGTTCACACCCCGGCACAAGGCACGTCCACGTCCGTCGCTCACAAACAACAGAATGTACGATGGACGTCCTCGTCCGTCGCTCACAGCTCGCCAAGATGGACGTCCCCGTCCGTCGCTCACAAATAACAGAAAGTACGATGGACGTCCCCGTCCGTCGATCACCACTCGGCACAATGCACGTCCCCGTCCATCAAAACACCCCATGAAATCATGAACGAGTTCAACCTGCTACAAACCCGCCGCCATTTTTTCCAGCGAGGATCGCATTTGCTGGGCGGTGCCGCACTCGCGTCGTTGATGGGCAACGCGCTGGCAAGCGCCGCCCCGGCGCCCGACACGTATCCGCTGGACTATGCGCCGACTGCCAAACGGGTGATCTACCTGCACATGGTGGGCGGTCCGTCGCAAATGGATTTGTTCGACTACAAACCGGGAATGAACGAGTGGTATGACCGGGAGCTTCCCGATTCCATCCGGATGGGACAGCGGTTGACCACGATGACCAGCGGCCAGGCCCGGTTCCCCGTCGCGCCGTCCAGGTACAGGTTCACCCAGGAAGGTGACTGCGGGATGTGGATCAACAGCGAACTGTTGCCATGGCTGTCGAAAAAAACCGATGAGATCTGCTGGATGCGCAGTCTCAACACCGAAGCCATCAACCACGAACCGGCCATCACAATGATGCAGACTGGCAACCAGGTTACCGGCCGGCCCTGCCTGGGATCGTGGGCTTCCTACGGGCTGGGATCGATGAACGAAGATCTCCCGGCCTTCGTCGTGCTGGTGGCGATCCCCAGCAACCGCGAACAGGAACAGGCCATCTCCGCCCGGCTCTGGAGCAGTGGCTATCTTTCTGGCGAGTATTCGGGCGTCGCCTTTCGCAGCCAGGGGGACCCGATTCTTTACATCAACAACCCGCCCGGCGTTCCCGATTTCATCCGCAAACGTTCCATCGACGGACTGAACCGGCTGAACGAACTGAATTACGCCGCGATCGGCGACCCGGAAACCCACACCCGCATCCAGCAATACGAGATGGCGTTCCGCATGCAGGCCAGTGTTCCCGAACTGACCGACCTCGCCAGCGAACCGGCTCACACGTTTGAACTGTACGGAGAAGCTGCCCGACAACCCGGCACGTTTGCCAACACCGCGCTGATGGCGCGGCGGCTGTCCGAACGCGGCGTCCGGTTTGTCCAGATCTATCACAACAACTGGGATCACCACTCCAATGTCAGCGGCCGGTTGCCCAGCCAGTGCAAGGACGTCGATCAACCCTGTTACGCGCTGCTGGAGGACCTGAAACAGCGGGGCATGCTGGACGACACGCTTGTTATCTGGGGAGGAGAATTCGGGCGGACGATTTATTCCCAGGGTGGATTGTCAAAAGAGAACTATGGTCGCGACCATCACCCGCGCTGTTTCTCGATGTGGATGGCGGGAGGCGGAGCCAAAGGGGGCACGATCTACGGCGAGACGGATGAGTTTTCCTACAACATTGTTCGCGACCCGCTGCACATTCGTGATTTTCACGCCACCGTCCTGCGGCTGCTGGGATTCGACCACGAACGCTTCACCGTCAAACATCAGGGCCTGGACCAGAAGCTGACCGGGGTATTGCCCGCGCGGGTAGTCAGCGAGTTGATTGTGTGAGGCCGGCGGGTTGCCTGGTCAGCCATGTGGGCATGCGTCCTGTCCGTGCGGAAAGGGCAGGGTTGCCCAGTGCGCCCGTCTTGTGCATTTTCGGGTGTTTTTTCGGCGATTTCGCTTTCGGGATTTTGGTGCACGGGACCGACAGCAAAAATGCCGGTCTGGAATTGACGCCACGGCTGTTTTTTCGCTATGTGTCCGGCTGAAAAAACAGAACTCGAAGGTCGTCCGGGATTGACTGTGCCGCATACGGAAACCCTGAAACAGCGAAACCGTCCGGCAGAGCAGGGCAGGGGGGGGCGCCGCACCTGTGGTTTGGGGGTGATTGGGTTGTCGGCGATTCTGTGGTTGACCGTTGTGGCGACCGGCGGATGCGGGCCGTGGAACAAAGCGGGCTCGCAGGTCAGTGCCGTCTTCCCGGCGAATTTCCCTTTGGGTTCACGACCAAATTCCGGTCGCGGGCTGGTGCTGGCCGTTGCGGTGGTCGAATACCGCGATCATGAGCTGAAACTGGTCGAGCAGATCTGGGACGAGGCGGACCAGCAGGCAATTGGCATCGATGCGTGCCGGGTTCTGGACAGCAACGGAATGCGGTGTGGTGTGTTGTCATCGCATCTGTCGGGCGGATTGGCCCAATTGCTGGAAACGGAACTGCCGGTGGTGGCCGACGCCTTGCCCGGGCTGGTGGAGGCGTTCGATGACGAGTCGCTGCCGACACGCAGCCGGATGCGCGGGATGCGGATGCAGTTCCAGCCGGATGTGATGCGCGAAGTGCCGGTGTCGGGAACATTCGCTCTGGTGGACTGGGCGATAACCAGCCAGGAGCGTGTGACGCGGGGTTTTGCCGCCAATGCCCAGGGCGCGATTCAAATCCTGCCAAAACAGGTGGATGACAGCGGCGCGACGATTGAATTGCTGGCAGGTTTTCGCGAGGCCAGCTCGCAACCGCTGTTTGAGTCGGGGCAACACGATTTCCAGTTTGGCAGCCAGCAACAGTTTCACGCCCTTGCGGAACTGGCGATTGAATCGCGACTGCGACGCGGACAGACGTTGCTGCTTGGTCCGACGCATGTGACGGCTGCAGATGAATTGGGAGTGCCGGTTGTCGGGCAGTTGTTTTTTGGAGACGACCGGCAGCAGGGCTATACGGGACTGCGCCGCATGTTGATGGTGCGTCTGGAAAGTCTGCCGCTGAAATAGTCGGGATTCACCCGCCAAGGCGAATGCCGGATGAGAAAAAGCCGGGGCCGAACCCGCGAAGATTCAGCCTGCGAAAACTGGCGACCGGCAGGTTTTCGACTTGCTGCGATCGCGCTGAGGGGACTTTTTGACCTGGAACGGCTGTTCAGTCACGTTGAGTAACCCGGCGAATCAGTCAATAATCACTGGCTGAGGTCGTGACGCTACGGGTGTCTGATGGAACAAGTCAGTTTTTCTGCCATTTTCAGGGAGTCAATTCAATGGGTTTGGTGCCATTGCGAGTCGTGCTGGATCACGCCGCCGAAAACAGCTACGGCGTGGCCGCGTTCAATGTCAATAACATGGAGCAGATCCAGGCGATTATGGAAGCGGCAGACCAGGCCGATGCACCGGTGATTGTTCAGGCCTCGCGCGGAGCCCGCAAGTATTCCCAGGACAATTATTTGCGGCACCTGATGCTGGCTGCTGCCGAACTTTACCCGCACATCCCGGTGGTGATGCACCAGGACCACGGCAACAGCGTCGAGACATGTTTGAGTGCGATTGAAAACGGTTTTACCAGCGTCATGATGGATGGATCGCTGCAGGAAGATGGCAAAACGCCTGCGGACTACAGCTACAACGTGGGCGTAACCAAAAAGGTTGTGGAACTGGCTCACGCGCGGGGCGTATCAGTTGAGGGGGAACTGGGATGCCTCGGATCGCTGGAATCAGGAGAAGGTGAAAAGGAAGACGGCCACGGAGCCGAGGGTGTTCTGTCGCACGACCAGTTGCTGACAGATCCGGACGAGGCAGAACGGTTTGTGGCCGAGACCGGCGTTGATGCCCTCGCGGTGGCGATTGGGACCAGCCATGGCGCGTACAAGTTTACCCGCAAACCGGATGGCGATGTTCTGGCGATGGACCGGATCGAAGAGATTCACCGGAGGTTGCCGAACTGCCACCTCGTGATGCACGGCAGCAGCAGTGTGCCGCAGGATTTGCAGGACATTATCAACCGGTACGGTGGGGAGTTGAAACAGACCTGGGGTGTTCCTGTGGAAGAAATCCAGCGCGGTATTCGGCATGGAGTTCGCAAGATCAACGTGGACACCGACAACCGATTGGCGATCACGGGAGCAATTCGCAGGGTTTTCGCCGAATCGCCGGAAAAATTCGACCCGCGGGACTATCTCAAGCCGGCACGCGACGCGATGAAAAAAGTCTGCGAGCAGCGGATCCAGCAATTTGGGCAGGCCGGCCAGGCGGCAAGTCTGCGCAAACGACTTGGCGGCTGACCGATGAAAACCGGTTCGACCCTGATGACCGTGGACGGCCGTGAACGTCTGATTCTGGCTCCCTGGGCGATGTACAGCCGGGATTCAGCGGGCCGGAAGCATGCGGACCGCGAGCATCCGTTTCGCGGTCCCTTCCAGCGCGACCGCGACCGGATCCTGCACAGTTCGGCTTATCGCCGGCTGAGCGGCAAGATGCAGGTTTTTACCGGTGAGATGGGCGATTATCACCGCACGCGGCTGACGCACACCCAGGAGGTGGCGACCGTGGCCCGGACGATGGCCCGGGTATTAAGGTTGAATGAAGACCTGGTCGAAGCGCTGGCGCTGATGCACGATATTGGTCATCCGCCTTATGGTCATGCGGGTGAAGACGCTTTGAATGAATGTGCCAGCGGGATTGGAGGATTTTCGCACAACCGTTTTGCCCTGACGATCGTGGAAGAACTGGAAATCAGATATAATGGTTTTTCCGGACTGAATTTGACCCGCGAGGTGCTGGCCGGGCAGATGTCGCGGGCTGACAAGCAGAGTCCGGGTTTGCACCGGTTGCTGGAAGTCCAGCTGGTGGACGCCGCCGACAGCGTCACGTATGACGCCCACGACACCGATGATGCGATCAAGCTGGGGCTGGTGGAACTGGGTGAAATGGAACGCCTCGAACTGGTGCAGAGCTGCCTGGTGCGGATTCGCCAGCGTTATGCCAGCCTCGATTCGGGGATTGTCCGGAAAGCCGTGGTGCATGAGTTGATCAACAGTCAGGTGAACCGGATGGTCGCATGGTGTGCCGCCGAGCTGGAGCGTCACGATTTTGCTTCGGCCGGGGAGGCCATGGCCAGTGATTTTGTGATGCAGCCCGATCCCGAGTTGCGCGAACAGAAACTGGAACTGGAGAATTTTTTGTACAGCCGGGTTTACCGGCATCCGCGACTGGTGGCAGTCCGCCAGCAGGCCCAGCAGCGGTTGCGACAGATGGTGGCCGGATATTTGAGTCGTCCGGAACTGTTTCCCCGGCATTACCAGCCGCGCCTGCAGCAGGTGGGGCCGTTGCAAATGGCGATTGAATATGTGGCCGGAATGACGGACCATTTTTGCGAACAGACCTGGCGGGAAATGTTTGGTGTGACGGTGCAGTCAGGGGAGCAGTAGTTTTTGCTGTTGGCCCGTGGCTGGGACTTTGTGAAAAACCGGATTGATATATGCAACTGATATTGTGGATCTTGCGGGCGATTTTTTTTCTGGTCTCGGTGGGTGTTTCCGTAACACTGATTTCAACTGCGGGGCTGGAGGATGCCAAATGGATGACGGTCGGCGTCTTTATCATCGGTTCGCTGATGCTGATTGTTGGCGACGTGACGATTCGCCGGAAACGGATCGACCTGATTTCCAGTGTTTACTTCGGCGTTCTGATCGGATTGCTGTTGACCTATATTCTCAAGCTGGCGCTCGACCCGGTTTTTCTGGAGGTCAAGAACCAGAAAGATGCGGATCTGGTGGCGATCAAGGCCTTTGAGTCAG
>JBGSVU010000824.1:0-3021 GCA_041752775.1 Pirellulaceae bacterium
ATCGGCAACGCATGGACTTGTCCGTTCACACCCTGGATCAGGCAGCGCTGATTGACCGCGCCGAACAGCAACATCCAGAACCCGCTTTCGAGTGTCGTGTCGCAAAGGGTGGCGAATCCGTTGCCGTCGGATCGCACGACCGAAATTATGCCGGCTCCCGGCCGGTCTGCCAGGATGTTTTTCTCCTGGTCCGACTGCGCGAACAGCGTGGGCAACAGGCAGGTTTCAGGATCGCCTTCGACGAACTCAACCCGCACGATTAACAGCCGTGTCACCGCCATCGCATCGGCGAACGGGCGGCCAGAAGGCTGAAGCTGGCCGGCGAACTCCGGCGCTTCACCGACCGACAACACGTCCACCACCCGCGTCTGCCGGATGGTCCGGTGTCTGCCGGCGAACCAGCGGTGTCGTTTCAGATACGCAGGCACCGCGGCTTCGAGCTGGTCCAGTGCCTGGTCGTCAAAAAGGTTGTCCCAGTCGCCCTCGACAGTACAGACCGGCAGATCGGCATCCTGAGGTTCCGTTTCTTCGCCACCCCATTTCAGCTGAAACCAATAGAACGAGTAGGGGCCGAGCGTCAGAAAGTAGGGCAGCTCACCGATCGGTGGAAAAGGTGTTTGGCCAAACAGTTCCACGGGCGTCTGACCGCGAAAACGGGACAGGTCCAGTTCCGAACACTGGGCGTAACGGGACAGATTCGCCACGACCAACAGCGTTTCCGACTCATGCTGCCGCAGGTACGCCAGAACTTTGGCATTGCCGGGCTTGAGAAATTCAATCGTGCCCCGGCCCATCGCCTGGTGCTGTTTTCGCAAGGCGATGATCCGCCGTGTCCACCAGAGAAACGAATGCGGTCGACTCTGCTCGACCTGAACATTCCGCGAGGCGAAATGGAATGGCGGGTCGATAATCACGGGCAGGTAGAGCTGTTGTGGGTTCGCTCGCGAGAAACCGGCATTGCGGTCGTCGTTCCACTGCATCGGCGTGCGAACGCTGTCGCGATCGCCGAGGTAGATGTTGTCGCCCATGTGGATTTCGTCACCGTAATAGACGATGGGCGTGCCGGGCAGGGACAGGAGCAGGGCGTTCATCAGTTCCATCTTGCGGCGATCATCGCGCAACAGCGGAGCGAGGCGGCGGCGAATCCCCAGATTGACGCGCGCCTGGGGATCTTCGGCATAGGCGCGGTACATATAGTCCCGCTCTTCGTCAGTGACCATCTCCAGGGTCAACTCGTCGTGGTTGCGCAGGAAAATCCCCCACTGGCAATTGTCGGGAATATGCGGTGTCTGTTCGAGGATGTCCAGAATCGGAAAACGGTCTTCCCGTTCGATGGCCATGAACAAGCGGGGCATGAGGGGAAAATGAAAGTTCATGTGGCACTCATCGCCCTCACCGAAGTAGGCGGCGGCGTCTTCCGGCCACTGGTTGGCTTCGGCCAGCAGCATCCTGTCGGGGTATTTCTGGTCGATGTGACGGCGGAGTTTCTTGAGAAAGTCATGGGTTTCGGGCAGGTTTTCGCAATTCGTTCCCTCGCGTTCATACAGATAGGGCACCGCGTCCAGCCGAATTCCATCGACTCCCATGGCCAGCCAGAAGTCGATCGCCGAAAGCATCGCATCGTGAACTTCCGGATTGTCAAAGTTCAAATCGGGCTGGTGGTGATAGAAACGGTGCCAAAAATAGGCCTGGGCTTCGTGGTCCCAGGTCCAGTTCGAGGTTTCAAAATCCTGGAAGATGACCCGGGCCTGCCGGTAGCGTTCTTCGGTATCACTCCAGACGTAGAAGTCGCGCCAGCGTTCGCCCGGTTTGGCTCGCCTCGATTTCTGGAACCACTCATGTTCGTCGGAGGTGTGATTCATGACCATTTCGGTGATCACACGCAAATCGCGGCGGTGGGCCTCACGGAGAAACGTCTCGAAATCGCGCATCCCGCCATAGCTGGCGTGGACCCGGGTATAGTCCGAGATGTCGTAACCGTCGTCGCGCAGGGGAGAACTGAAAAATGGTTGCAACCAAATGGCAGTGACTCCGAGATCCTGAATGTAGTCGAGCTTTCCGGTCAGACCCTGAAAATCGCCGATCCCGTCCCCGTTGGCGTCGCAAAAAGCGCGGACATGCAACTGGTAAATAATGGCATCCTTGAACCACAACGGATCGCGTGCCGAGACCGTACGGAGGCCGGTCGCCTGCTGTTCAGGAACACCGCCTGACACACTGGTTGTCACACCTTGTCCTCTTGCTCGATCAAAAAACAGTTTCGGGATTCTCGCCAGACTTTGTCGCAGGGTGTTGATTTTTTCTTGCTGGGGCCCGGTGAATCGCATTTGAACGGGGATGCAATTTGCATGCCCAGCACCTGGACGAATTGGAGGCTGTCCCAAAAGGGGGCAGACCCCTGGAAAGGCAGAGAGGGACAGACCCCTTTGGGGATAGGCCTTTAATTTTCCCGCAAATTCGCGGCGTTTTGCAGCCCAGTGTATTGCAGTGTATCGCGAGAGAATGTCGAATCAACCCGATGCGCCCCAGGTTGCACCGAGGTTTTGCAGAATCAGCCAACTGCCGGGACCATCGCAAATCGCGGCGGATTGATGGAAATGGAAGTTGTTTCGTGTTGAGAGAGGAAAATCTCTGAGGCTGAATTTCAGTCGGCAAAACCCAATTGGCCCAAATGAATGGCAGGCTACTGGTTGGTCGAGAGTTTGCGCACGACGAGTTTGTGCACGAGTGAAACATGGACGTGCTGGTACTGTTCCTGGCACATCGTTTGCCGACTGCTGCAACGTTTTCCATCTGGAAATGGAACGCAACAGAAATCCTGCCGTTCCGGCAGCTGTGCAACGAATGCGCCCATGTGCGACCCACCCAGAATTCCCGAACCCAACGCATCCGTTCGGCCGCACTGGCAGGTATGGGCGGAATCCGGATGTCGGGGAAGATGCAATTAAAACAGGAGCCAGCCATGACACCAATGAGCAGTATCGAACCACCGAGGTCGATCTCTGACCAGCAAACAGCCCG
>JBGSVU010000825.1:0-2185 GCA_041752775.1 Pirellulaceae bacterium
TCCCGGATGGTCGATGGGACCGGCTTCTTCGAGCGTAACAACCACCCGTCCGGACTCACCGGCCGCCTGAATGGAGTTTTGCAGCAGGTTCGTGACGACCTGTTCCATGCGGTGGACATCCGCCGGGACCACGGAGGAAAAATTGTCCGGGCGCACGATTTCCAGATCAACCTGCAGGGGCTCACGGAACGGACGCAAATGTTGCCAGACGTTGCGAATCAGCTGGACCAGATCGACGGGTTCCAGGTCCAGCCGGATGGGTGCCGCGTAATTGCGCACTTCTTCGTACAACACATTCAGATGGTCGAGCGCGTTCTGGATCCGCAGCGCCTGCTGGCGGGCGGTCGGCATCTCTTCGATTTCCAGCAGAAGCGCTTCCAGGCAGGCCCCACTGCGTTGCAGGGCATTTCGGCTTTCGTGGGCCAGTCCGGTGACCATTTGGCCGATGGATGCCAGTCGTTCCTGTTGCTGCATTTTTTCGCTGGCAACGGCGTCCAGGTTGCGACGATAGTGTTCCTGATAGGCGAACTGGATGATGGCCGAATCGATGTCCAGCAACTTGTTGACGGCCAGCAGGCACTCAGGTGGGCAGTGGGATTCCCCGGGGTTCGTGCCCGTCAGTCGCCGGTTAATATGAATTCTCAGCCGGGCCAGAGCTCCCATGGCATACGACTGGTTCAGCCCGATCTCCACATGCCGCCTGCCGACCCGCCAGCGGCTTTCAGCAAATGCCAGGTCGTAATTGCCGGAGAAAAGCGTTTCCAGCCACTGCACCAGGGTCCGTTTCAGGCGTTCGATCTGCTGGGGTCCACCCGTGATGACTTCGGCAGTGAAGTCGTGCTGCATGATGTTCTGGTAAAAATCCTCCACCGCATCTGCAACAATCGGCTGGACATGCGTCCACGCCCGATGCACCAAGCGGGCATCGGCATCCGTCCATCCCACGAGGCTGCACAGCTGGTCGAACAGCAACTGGATGCCAGGCGTGTTGCGCATCATTCCGTTCCACACCCCTACAAACCAAAATGTTGCCGAAATCGGACGATGTCCGACATGGGACCCATCACCAGCAGTGAATCACCGACACCCAGCTCGCAACCGGCAGGCGGATTGAACAGCAGGTCACCCGCCCGGTTGCGGACACCCACCACAATCAAACCATAATCACCCGGCCCGGTACAGTCGCCAATCTTTTTTCCGGCCAGCGGCGTCGCCTCGCCGATCCGGAATTCATCCAGTTCGACGCGCAGATTGCTGGTCTCGGAAAACAGCTCCAGCAAATCCGCCGTACTCGGCCGGCTGATCATCCGTTCCATTTGCTGGGCACCGGTATGGTGCGGCATCACAATCCGGTCAGCTCCGGCCTGACGCAGTTTTTTGCAGCTGCTGGCATGTTCACTCCGCGCGATAATCTGGATTCCCGGTGCAAGGTTGCGGGCCGTCAGCGCGACAAAAACGTTGTCGGCATCGCTGGCCAGTGCACAAACAATGCTTCTGGCCCGCCCGATTCCCACCTGGTTCAGAACATCTTCACTGGTGGCATCGCCGTGGACCAGCAGAACTCCCGCAGACTCCGCCAGCTCACGGTAGTTTTCATTCAGATCGATGACCAGAAACGGGATTTCGCGGCGCTGCAGCTGCTGGGCCAGATCCTGACCCAGCCGTCCGTACCCGCAGACAATCACATGCTGGTCCAGTTCAGAAATCTGCCGTTTCATTTTGCGCGCCCCCAAAGCCCGACGAAACTCACCATCGACCAGCGCCTGCAACACCAGGCTGCTGGTAAAGGCAAAAGCCGTAACCCCGGCAAAAATCACCACGATGGCCAGTACCTGTTCGGCAGGTGAAACTGCCGAATGTTCCCCATAACCCACCGTGGAAAACGTAATCGCGACAATCCAGACCGCATCCAGCCATGAGTATCCCGCCACAATCCGGTAGGCCGCGACCGAAAGCGCAAAAACGGCAGCCAGTACCAGCACGCCTGTCTGGATCCGGTTGAGGGGTCGATTCATGCAGTCGTTTCACAGGTTTCGGCAGTCGCGTTCCGGAATCGCCGCAGCATTCTAACCGGTTTTTACCGGTTGGTTCTTCAATACCAGTACCGGGCACTCCGCCAGACGCACCACCCGCTCGGCCACCGAACCCAGCATCCAGCGGGTGATGCCCGTCCGGCCATGCGACG
>JBGSVU010000826.1:0-1735 GCA_041752775.1 Pirellulaceae bacterium
GCACCCGGGTTTGATCGAAAGACTGGGCGGGGGCAAAGCGGGAGGCGCATAAATCGCGATTCAAGTCAGTTTTTCGGCGCGGATGAAACGGTCTTTTTTGAAAGTGTCGCGGATGATTCGCAGGTCACCAAATTTCCCCGACTGCCGGATCAAGTCGGCACAGCGGGCAGCAATGAAAGGACTGGTTTCGAAAATCAGTGTGCCGCCTGGGACCAGTCGGTCCCCGGCAATTTCAATGATCCTGCCCGTGATTTCCATTCCGTCTTCGCCACTGTACAGGGCCAGTGCGGGTTCGTGCTCGCGGACCGTATCGTCCAGCGTGCCCTTCTCTGACCGCCCAACATAGGGAGGATTGCTGACGATCACATCGAAAACGCGGTCGGGTGCCAGCCCCTGATCCAGGTCGGATTCGAGGAATTCAATGCATTCGGCGACTTCGTGGGATGCAGCGTTTTTTCTGGCGATGTCCAGTGCTGCGGCGGAAACCTCCACCGCGGTCAAACGAACTGTAGGCAACTGTTTTGCGAGGGTGATTGCGATGCAGCCGCTGCCTGTGCCGATCTCCAGAACACTCACGTTCGCGCCAGGGTTCGCCGATTGACGCTGCTGGCAAATTCCAATCGTTTCCAGGACGAGTTGTTCGGTTTCGGGTCGCGGTATCAGGACGTCGCTGTTGACAGCGAATCGAAGCGAATAGAAATCGCGATATCCGACCAGATAAGCCACGGGCTCCCCGGCAGCGTGGCGTTTGACCCAGTCCCGATAGCGGGACAAATGTGGCTCACCGGGAACTTCCCCGTAGCGGGCATACAAATCGATGCGTTTGCAGCCCAGTGCCTCGGACAGCAGAACTTCGGCAGCCAGTCTGGCCGCGTCGCGACCGTGGGCCTCAAAATGTCCGGCGGTCCATCCCAGCAAACGCTGAATCGTCCATGGTTCCGCGCTGGGTTGTGTCATCGGCGTCAATAGTGGGAGGAAAAGAGTGTTCGTACCGCAAAAACTCCGGACAAACCCTGAGTTTCTGAATTCTAGGCAAATGCCTTAATCCAACAAGTCGATGCAGCCCCAGGCACCCGAGTTAAACCCGGCGCGTTGCCAACGGTACAATCGGAATCGTCCGGAGGTTCGGCGCCCACGGCGGCCGATATTAAAGAAGCACCAAAAGCCCGGAAATCTGCCCAAACCAGCATGGTGTGTGCTGCAGAATGGCCGATTTGACGCAACGCTTTGCCAATTCCCGCTGTCTGGTCTAATTTTGAGCAAATAACACATGTCTGGCCCGGCCCCGGCGATTCCGGGTTCAGGCCCAACTCACTTTAATTCATTCCGTTGACCCGCCACCATTGGCCAGGTCGCCCAAGGATTTTCCCGAAAGCATCTCTTCATGCTCAAGCAAGCCGATTCCAGGCAGTCCAGCGAGACTGGTTCCGAAAAAAACGCGATTGCCATGATTTTGCAACAGGCCGGCAAAGGTGCCGCCGAAGTTGCCGCGCTCTCGACTCTGGACGAAGCCGACCGGGCGGCCGAAAGCGAATTCTCCGGTGTGGCACCCACACTGGCATCCCTGTTCGGCACCGTTCAGGCCCGCGAATTTGATGCTGGAACGTTCAGCCCCTCAGCGGATGTCGCCGCCTGTATGGCCAACTGCATGGATTTTTTGCTGGACCGGAAAAAGTCCGGGACGCTCTGTGACCACCAGCGGATGTTGTTCCAGGATGATGTGATCGGAGGTCTG
>JBGSVU010000827.1:0-2166 GCA_041752775.1 Pirellulaceae bacterium
ACTTCCGGCGGCAAGGCAAATGACACTGTGGCCGGCGTGAACCTGGATTGTTACCGTTATTTTCTGCAAAAAAGCGGGCGTTGTCAGTTGAATAGCATTATCATCAACGGGTGTGGATGCCGGGCGCGCCCTCGGGGACCGCGAAATCGGGAGAGTTTCCCCGGCAGTTCGGCGGAGACGCTGAGTCGTACCTGGGGACGCAGTCAGAAGGCAATTCACACGCGGTTCAAGGCTGGTTTTGTGAGCGCAGTCGATTTACAGGAATGACTGTTTGAACTACCGACTGTTTTCCACAATCCCCGGTTCATTTCAAGATCGGAGTATGCCGTGAAACACTTCAATTTCCCAGCACTGCTTTTAACCGCGGCAGTGGGACTCTTGGCCTGGGGCCTGTATGACTATTTCTCCAGTCAGCCGGTCAATCATGAAAACTGCGGTGTCACGGTTGTTCCCCAGGAGGGCTCCGTCACGATTCCGGCTTTCAACCGCTCAAATCGTGTGCCGCTGAGACTGGTCAACCGCAGTGGTCGCCCTGTCCGGATTGTCGGCAACAACGCGTGCTGAGGTCTGGCCTGCGACTTTGGTTCAGAGTCCATGCCGATTTCGATTGAAAACGAAATGTACGAGTTCGACCTGTTGGTCACTACCGTGGCCGCGGGAACAGTCGAGCCCGAGTTCGATCTCTTTCTCGAAGTCAACAATTCGATGGTGGTCATGCCCGTCAAATTTTCGATTGTTGTCGAGCCGAAACAGGAGGAAGCCGAACCGCCGCCGCCTGAAAACGAACCAACTGAAAACGAACCCGCCGGACGACAGGCCCAGGAGTGAATCCGGATAGTCTGCAGACCGGGCTGGCGACAAATCGCGTGCGGTTCAGGGCAGGGGGATGGCGGATTCCAGAGCAGCAGGGACTGACGTGATCTGCAGGTGCGGACGGCCGTGCGGGATATCAGCAGATCAGCCCAGGAATAAAAAATGCCTGCAGGTCACCGGACTTGCAGGCATTTTCAACAGGCTGTTCTGTTTTTGAAATTCTCGCGTCCGCACTTCCGGAATCGCAAGGGGTAAAATCCGGAGACGGACCGGATTCGAATCAGGATGCGTCGTCGGTCACCGTTGGGACCACCCAGACTTTCAGGTCGGATTCGATTTCCTGGTGCAGGTGGATTTTGATGGTGTAGAGTCCCAGTTCTTTCAACACCCCTTCCATGCGGATCTGGTCGTTGTGGACGTGGATGTCGTTGGCTTTGAGAGCCGCGTTGATTTCGGCGGCGGTGACGCTGCCATAGAGATGGCCTTCGTCGTTGGCGTTGGCCTCGATGGTGATACTTTGCTGGCCGATCAGAGTGGCCAGATCGCGCAGGCCCTTGAGGCGGGACTGTTCGATTTCAGCCAGTTTGGCTTTGTGTTTTTCCACCATCCGCTTGTGGTGCGGGCTGGCGATCGTGGCCATGCCCTGTGGCAGCAGGTAGTTGTTGGCAAAACCCGCGCGGACTTCGACGACGTCTCCCTGTTTTCCCAATCCGTCCACGGACTGGATCAGAAGCAATTCGATGCCGCCGCCCGGACCCTTGGGCAGTTTTTGCAATGGTTTCAGCGTCCGGCGACGGTGGACTGGGGATTTTGAATTGACCATGATCTGTAAGGAAACTCCGCGGATTTTGAAAATAGGGTGTTGGTTAGTCAGAGCCTGGTGAGAGCTTTCTGGCCGGACACCGGACTGAACTGGATGAGTAAAAATGTATTGAGCTAAAAGGGCACGTCGGCGGATGGTGGCGTGGCATCGTATTCCTGGCTGGACCCACTGTGGGCCGACTGGTGGTCGTCGCTGTCGGCCTGCTGCGGAGCCGATCGATTGCCGCCACCACCTTTACCACCCAGCATTTGCATGCGCTCGCCAATGACTTTCAGTTTGGAGCGTTTTTGCCCATCCTGTTCCCAGGAATCGTATTTCAGACGTCCTTCGATTAAAACCGGTGAACCCTTGGAAAGGAATTCGCTGGCGACTTCTGCAGTGCGCCCCCACAACGTAATGTCCACGAAAGTGGTTTCATCGACCCATTCGTTATTTCGTTTTACCCGATCATTAACGGCCAGCCCGATGTCGGTTACAGCGGTTTGCTGGGGAGTGTATCTCAGTTCGACATCGCGGGTCAGGTTGCCGAC
>JBGSVU010000828.1:0-2177 GCA_041752775.1 Pirellulaceae bacterium
TGCCTGCTGATCGCTGTGTTGACCGTTTGGTCGCTGGGTGTGAAAGTGCGACAGTGGCTGGGCCCGCGAAAAATTGACTGGGCCAACGTCCCCGCCGCCACCGAAGTTCCCGCCGAAAGCGTGACTGCCCTGGCGCGCGGACAGGCCGATCCGGCATCGCTGCTGGAGAGTGTCCGGAACGAAACCGAGTATGTTTCGCCCGGCGGCGAACGGATCAAGAGTGAATTGCGCGAACTGGCCAAACTGGCCGAACGCCACAGAATTGACCGCATGCGTACGGACTCCAGCGAAACGGAACCCGATTTGCGTTCACCAGATGCCCCTGAAGCTGAGCCCGCCCAAACCGTTCCCACCCCGGCCCGAATCGTTCCCGTTGCGGCTTCACGAAATTCTCCGGAATCAGGCAAAGCAGGTGGACTGGCACCCTGGCAGGCATTGACCGAGTCCCCTTCGCCCCGGAATGCTCCGGAAGCGGAAACTACTGCCAGTGGATTCGTCAAAACGTTTCGCGATTACGGGGCGATCCTCGCCTCATCCGTCGCCCTCCCCTCCAGGCGTCTGGAAAAATCCGGACCGTTGCCTCCGTTCGATCCGCGCACATCCAAGGGCGGCAGCAGCCTGACCAACCCGGAAAACGACATTCAGACTGCATCGGGCCATCCCGCCGCGAGGATCGGGACCAGTACCTTAAACGAAAACGGGCCAGAGACGTCCGTTGTTCCGGTTTCCAGCCAGTCCTATCAGTACGTGGTTCGACCGGGTGACACGCTGTTTGGAATCGCCCGCAATGAACTGGGGCAGGCCTCCCGTTTTTCCGAAATCGCGGAGTTGAATGCCGCCGTACTCGATCCGGAGACAGGGCACCTGCAGCCGCTACCGGTCGGACTTGGCCTGCAACTGCCCAGGTAAATCCGGACGTTTAGAGCCGATCCCAAATGGGGGCTGCCCCATGGAAAGGCAAAGAGGGTCAGCCCCCTTTTGGGACAGGCTCTTGAATCTGGTTACAATGAAACACCCGGTTCTGGGAGACTGAACCAGCAGAATGAACCAGCCTGTTGCATTTCCGATGTTGTGATGCCAGTGAGTGAGAGCTGCGACAACCTGATTGCCAAAAGGCTGCAGCGCATCGTTTCGGGCGGGCAGAGTGGTGTGGATCGCGCTGCGCTGGATGTGGCGATGTATCTCGACATCCCGCACGGCGGATGGTGCCCGTTGTTTCGCCGGGCGGAAGACGGCCCCATCCCCGATCACTACAACCTCGCGGAAACCAAATCGCCGGGCTACGCCGAACGCACCCGGAAAAATGTGATCGATTCCGATGGCACGCTGATTCTTTATGCCGGTCAGATCTCGGGCGGTACGGCGTTGACCGTAACGTTGGCGAGAAAATACCACCGGCCACTGCTGCTGGTCGATCTGGAAAAAGAGGCGTGCGATTCAGGTGCCGTGCGAAGCTGGATCATCGACAAAAACATTCAGGTACTGAATGTGGCTGGTCCGCGGGAATCGACAGTGCCTGGCATAGCCCAGCAGGCCGAGCAGTTTCTGCACGGCGTACTCGCCGGCCCCTCGTGAACACATTGCCATCTGCGGGGGCCCTGCCCCCCGGTGCCGCTGTCAGTCTTTTCGGCCCCCCGGCAGGTCGATTTCGAGGCTGCTCTGGCTGTCGATGAAAATGGACATCAATTCGGCGCGGGAACTGACTTCGAACCCCTGGTAAATTGCCCGGACATGGCAATGCACAGTGTGTTGGCTGACGTGCAGCGCGGCGGCGATTTCCTTTTCCGATTTCCCCCGCAACAGCTGGCGCAGGACTCTGCGTTGCGACTTGCTCAACTGCAACATCCGGTAGAGGGTCGTCCCGTGCCCCAGTTCGCTGGTCGACTGGGAGCTTGGCACAATTTTCCGGACAACCACCCGGAATTTGCACTGCGCAAACGCGACGAGATCGTCCGGTTCGGCGATCGCCGACTCTTCAATCCTGAGACTGTTGACGAAAGTTCCGTTGCGACTTTCCAGGTCGGCAATCAACAGCTGGTCGCCCTGGCGCTGGATTCGGGCATGGTTTCTGGAAACGGATTCGTGTTCGAGTACGATACTGGAATCCGGTGCCCGACCGACAGTCTGGACGTTCGCAGTGATGCGAAATGCCGTCGTGTTGTTGGTGAGATACAAAG
>JBGSVU010000829.1:0-4165 GCA_041752775.1 Pirellulaceae bacterium
GCGGAACCAGCTCCCCCGCCGGATTGGCCGGGTCGACACCCATGACCGACAGCCGCGGCAACAAAAAATGGACAATCGCCGCAACCACCAGGTACATCGGCAAAAAGTTTTTTGCGGCATCTGCCCACCCATCGCTCCGGGCCTGCCACGCCAACAGCCCCAGCCCCAGCAGCAACCAGAGGCCCGTCAGCCATCCGTCAAACAGCCAGTACGGAATCACAAAAAACGTCTGTTGCATGGCGCGCTATTCAATCACCAGGTTGTCGATCAGCCGCGTCGCGCCAACACGCGCCGCCACCAGCAATACGGCCGGCAACCTGATCTCGTGCATCGTCTGCAGTGTGACAGGATCCGCCACGACGGCATAGTCGATTTCATTGACACCGCCATCGATCAGCGACTGTTTCATTTCGCCCATCACCACGTGTCCGTCCCGCTCACCCTCGCGAATCGCAGCCGCCGCCTGCCGCAGAGTCTGATTCAGCGCCCCGGCACGTGTCCGTTCCTCCGGCGACAGGTAACGGTTGCGGCTGCTCAGCGCCACGCCATCCGCGTCACGGACCGTTGGAGCGACCCGGATCTCACAGGGCACATTGAAATCGGCCACCATCTGTCGAATCACGGCGACCTGCTGGAAATCCTTTTGACCAAACCAGGCCAGTCCCGCCCGCGTCATGTTTAACAGCTTCAAAACGACCGTTGCAACACCCCGAAAATGGGCAGGACGCGATTCGCCTTCCAGTCGCCGCGCGACCTCTCCGGGCTCCACAAATGTCTCAAAACCTTCCGGGTAGATCACCCGTTCAGTCGGAGCAAATACCGCATCCACCTGACAGGGGCGCAACAGTTCGAGATCACCAGCCAGATCGCGCGGGTATTTGTTCAAATCCTCGTTCGGGCCGAACTGCGCCGGATTGACAAATACCGTGACGATCACCCGGTCCGCATCTGTCCGCGCCGCCTGCACCAGACTCAAATGCCCGGCGTGCAAGGCCCCCATCGTCGGCACCACCGCGATCCGGTCTCCTGCATCAACCCACGCCGTAACCTGACGTGTGAGCGCCCAATCATCGCGAAGCACCACAGTGCGAAAGTTCTGTTCCGGGTTCAATCTTGAGGTCGCCGAATTGAAAAATATGCCGTCGGGAAATGGTCAAAAAACTGCTTCAGCTGCCCCACGCCGACAGCCGGGGAACAGGCCCCGTCACAAACTTGTCCGACATCAAGACATGCCAGGCAATCGGTCGTGGCACCACCATCGGTCGCAATGGAGCATCCGACAGGCGGAAAAAACGTAAAATCCTGCCAGCTGGACATTTGGCATGGATACCCGGGTGGCACGTCGCCGCCCGGGACAGCCCTGTTTTTAACGGAAAAGCCCGCCGGTTTCCATTGACTTGGGTGACCGCAGGCATGACCCGGTACCGGATTGTCGATACAATGGACACGTTATCCCAACTGCCCGTGACCCGTCCACACACAGCCGATGAATTGTAACAGGCGTCACAGTCGTGAAGTAACGCCGGTATTGGACCTTCAGGCAACCACAGGTAGAACATGTCTCACAGCAACCTGGCCGACGACCGACTGAATCGGGACGATATCCAGAACGGGGACGATCACGAACAGGAAGAATTGCTGATCGAGGGACGGCCGAGGCTGCTCGGAGCCATGCCCAGCTGGCTGGTCAGCTTTTTTTTGCATGTCATGCTGATTTTGTTGCTGGCACTGGTTTTTCTGCCGGACAACACCCAGCCGCCGATTGCCTTTGAAGTTTCCGATGTGTCAGGGGAACAGCTGGAATCGCTGGACGTCGACCTGAATTCCCTGGAACTCGACTCGGCACTGTCAAGTGAATCGCTGGTGACGCCCGAGATGAACCTCGCGGAAATGCCGCTGCCAGAAGTCGAAACCGAAAGCGTCCCCGTGGACGCACTGACAGAAATGTCGGCCGATTTTCAGGCCGATCTGAAAACGCTCTCGGGTGGCAGCGAGTTTTCCGGACGGACTTCGGAGGGACGGGCTTCGGAGGGACGGGCTTCGGCAAAAGCCTATGGGGCATCTGCGGAAAGTGAACAGTCCGTCGATCTGGCGCTGGAATGGTTGGCCAATCATCAGCTGCCCAACGGCAGCTGGAATTTCGACCATTCGATTGGACCGGGTGAACGGTCGAAACTGGACCCGGGAACGTACACTGATTGTGTGAATGCCGCGACGGCGATGGCGCTGTTGCCGTTTCTGGGTGCTGGCAACACGCATGTTAATGGCACCTACAAGGACAATGTCCAGCGTGGGCTGGCGTTTCTGATCAACAACGTCGATCGGGACAGGGGCCGATACAGCTGGATGGACCGCAACGGCGGGATGTATTCGCACGGCATGGCGGCCATCGCCTTCTGCGAAGCTTATGCGATGACCGACGACCACTCCCTGCTGGAGTACGCCGAAGGCGCCGTGCGTTTCATCGAATACGCCCAGGACCCCCGCGGTGGCGGATGGCGCTACGAGCCGCGCGAACCTGGAGATACTTCGGTGGTGGGATGGCAGGTCATGGCGCTCAAGAGTGCAAAAATGGCCGGCATCAAGGTCGAAGACAGCACCTGGAAACTGGCCAAACGTTTTCTGGACAGTGTTTCCGTGGAATCGGGAGCCTATTACGGATACATGAACCGCCCCAACCAGCCCTATGGACTGCACAAGTCGCGCATCGCCATTGGGCTGCTCTGCCGAATGTACATGGGGTGGGAAAAAGAACGCCCCGGACTGGCCGATGGTGTGATGTGGCTGGGCGACTACCGGCCTTCGACGGGGACCCGTGAAAACCCCAACGGTGCCAACATGTACTACAACTATTACGCCACGCAGGTGATGCGGCATTACGGTGGGGAGATGTGGAAAAAATGGAATGGAGAAATGCGGGACTACCTGGTTGAACAACAGGCCACCGAGGGCAACGAACGGGGTAGCTGGTATTTTGACCGGTCCGACGACATGAGTCCGGAGGCCGGAGGCCGGCTGTACTGCACGGCGATGTCCGCAATGACGCTGGAGGTCTACTACCGGTTCCTGCCGCTCTATGGCAGCCAGGCAATGGAAGGCCCAGACGATTTCCCGCTCGACTGATGCAACTGTAACCGAGGGCTCATGGCAAGTGCAGCGGTGGGGCGCCGCCAGTTGGGGCGTGGTCGCCCCAACCCCGACTTCCACTATTCCAAAGGGTTCCGACAGCTCCTGCTGGTGTGTCCCACCAGACGAAGTCCTGTCCTGTTGACCGACCGGCCCGAATTTGATTCCACGGAAGATTTGATGGTTATTGGAATCCGCCCAACGAACGACTTCGCGTTCAAGAAGGTCTTTGGTTCACCTGGCAATCACCTGGCATTGATCAGCTTGTTGAATGCCATCCTTCAGCCACTGGCGCCCATTGTCGATGTTGTGATTCAGAATCCGTTCAGTCCCCAGGAATTCGAACATGACAAGCTTTGCATTCTGGACATCAAGGCTACCGATCAAAATGGGGCGATTTACGATGTCGAGATACAAATCACGGTGCGGCCCGGACTGGTTCAGCGACTGGTGTTTTACGGTTGCGAAGAATACGCCGGGCAACTACGCTCCGGGCAGCCGTACACTCAACTTAAACCGGTCGTGGTCATCGCGTTGCTGGAAGAGACATTGTGGTCCGAAACAGAACAACTTCACCATCGATTCGCAATGACGGATCGGGAATCAGGTCGTGAATTGACGGGTACGTTGTCGATTCACATTCTGGAACTGAGCAAGTATAATTTACTTGAGAACGATTTGACGACCGCGACGGCCCTGGAACGTTGGCTTTTTTGGTTGTTGCACGCAGATGAATTTGAACCTGAGCGGCTATTGAAGCTGTTCCCGGAGCAGGCGTTTCAGCTTGCCAGTTCGCAGTTGATCGAGATTTCCGAAAAGACCGAGGACAAAGCGATGTACGACGCAAGGGAGAAGGCGATTCGCGACCACCAGTGGGCGATTCATATAGCACGAGATGAGGGCATCAAAGAAGGCATCAAAGAAGGCATCAGGGAAGGCAAGATCGAAGGCGAGATCAAGACGATCCGCATGTTGCAGAACCTGCTGGAACTTCCATTAACCAGCGAGTCAGAACTGGCACGAAACAGCCTGGACCAGT
>JBGSVU010000830.1:0-2698 GCA_041752775.1 Pirellulaceae bacterium
CTCCATTTTTTTCGGGATTTTTGGGCAGTTTGTCAGAGTTTTCGGGCGGGGCGACTGGATCGCTGGGTGCCCGAAAACCGGAATTTCATATGCCAAATCGTGCGAGTGTTCAATTTTGCGCGAATCTGTTTTCATCATCCGGTCTGGTCGCAGCGGGTAAAATCGGACGATATTGGCATTTCTTTTGCATGGGTGGAATATAGTCCCGGGATCGCGAATAGCCGCGAATAAGCGGCTTTCTGATGCTGGCAAGGCGGTCCGGGATGCCGATACCAGGGTGAAGCGGTGGAGTCGCTTTCGAATTTGGTCCGCTGATTGCATTGTATGCGGAGTTGGTTTCCGGCAATTCCGGCCTTGTCGCACGAGGTTGGGGACCAAAAGCTGTCCGAAATTCCCTGAATCCGGGTTTTTCTGTGGCGGAAAGAGGCGTTCCAAAATACCATGATAGCAGGAGAGTGACCGGATTCCGTTGGCGCTGCTGAATTGGAATCCGATGTTGTTCGCAAGTTTTAGGCAAGGCATCCAGCAAATGGCGCCGTTCGTACGGCGTGTTGCTGTTGAAAATCGTACTGGCAAGCTCTGGAGCAATTGGCCATGAAGTCATTTGGCAGAATCTTTCTCGCGGTCGTACTGGCGTGGGGCGGGACCCTTCCCGTTCGGGCCGATCAAACCGGTTTTTCCGACACTGGAGAAAGCGGACCCTCTACCCGGTTGGCGACTTTTGATTCGTCGACTGGCCAGACCAGTTTCGCTCTCAGCCTGATGCCCCAGTTTGAAAATGACGAAGCGTTGCCGAGCGATGTGCTGGTGCTGGTTGATACATCAGCCAGCCAGACGGGGCTGTACCAGGCCGACTCGATCCATGTGGTCAACGAATTGTTGGCGCGACTGAATCGGGACGACCGGGTGCGCGTGGCTGCGGTTGATCTGGATGTGATTCCGCTCATGGAAGGTGCAGCCTTTGTGGCTCCGGATTCTGCGGAGGCCCAGTCGGCTGTAGCCCAGTTGCAGCAGCGTGTTCCGCTGGGATCGACCGACGTGTCGGGCATGTTGCGACAGATTCCTGCCTCTTTCACGGCACGGGAACCTGGCCGTAACCTGAGCGTGATTTATGTTGGTGACGGCGTCGGCCGGGCGGGGATGATTCAGGACGGCAATTTTGCCGGTCTGGTCGACACACTGGCCAGCCAGCAGATCACTTTTTCCTGCTATGCCATCGGACCCGAGCGGGATGTCGAATCGATGGCTGCCCTGGCGAACATGACCGGTGGCAATCTGTTTCTCGATTCCGATGATGCAAACACGGTGACGCAGGGAGCTGATTATCTGGCCAACACGGTTCATGGACAGGTTTTCTGGCCGGCCACAGCCAAGCTGCCCGGAAACGTGGTTGAGATTTTTCCAAAACAGGTTCCCCCGTTGCGGTCGGATCGCGATACGATCGTGATTGGCACGTTGGCGTCGCGTGAAGCATGGCAGCTGGAAATCAGCGGTGAGGTTAACGGCCAGGCGATGACGCTGAAATTGCCTGTCACGGCCGAATCGTCCAATGAGGATTTTTCGTTTCTTCCGGCCCTGATCGAAACCGCACGCAATGGGGCCGGGATGAGCCTGCCGTTGCTGGGATCGGATGGATTGCGCGAAACGGCCCGGGTCATGGCCGCTGGCAGCCGCACGCTGACCCGACTTGGAACGCAGGCACTGGTCATGGGCAACGCCTCGGCAGCCCGGACTTTGGCCGAACAGGCGCTGCAGCAGGACGGCGGCAATACAGATGCGGACCTGTTGCTGAAAGCCGCCCAGGATGACAGCTTTCCGTCGCTGAACCAGGAAGAAGTGGCACCCGGCAATTTGCCGCTGCCGCAGGAAGGTCCGGTCGTTCAGGGCCAGGAACAGCCCCAGGTTACAGGGGGCGCGCAGGGTTCGCTGCAACTGATTGGACCGGTGGACCAGCAGGACGAGCTGAATCGTCTGATCCAGGAGAACGCCGGACGCAGTTCGGAATTGACCCAAACTGAAGAGGCGATGACCCGGGTCCGGACAGGTCGCATGAGAGCTGTAGTGCAGTACGAACTGACGCGTGCGACCGAAGAGAACCGTGATGATCCGGCCAGTGCGGTAGAGCGGCTGAAATCGTTGCTGGAGGTATTGAACCAGACGTCCGATATCGAGGCATCGGCCCTGAGTGAGTTGCAGAACCGGGTGGAATCGGCGCTGGATATTTCCCGCCGGCGCAAACTTGAGTTTGATTCCCAGTTGGCGGCATCGCAGAAGAGCGAAGCGGCTGCACTGGAACAGCTGGCCCGCCTGCATGCACTGGAAACACGTGAAGAGCAGATTTCGCGACACATCAACCGTTTCAATGAGTTGTTGTACGAAGGCAACTTCAATGCCGCTGAAGATTCGGCCTATTCGGCCTACCAGCTGGCACCGGAGCTTCCGGAAACCAATTCGGCCTATGTCTCCGGCCAGATTCTGAAGGCCTACCAGCAGCAGGTTGAACTGCGACGGATGCGTGAAAAAGGTGTGTTGGCGATGCTGTACGAAGCTGAGTACTCGCTGGTACCCCGTTCGGCAGATCCGCCGCTGGTGTTTCCGGACGCCGAGTTCTGGCATGAAATCAAGGCCAAACGTGCGAAGTACAACTCGGTTCGTTTGAGCGGCAACGCCATCGATGAAGAGATTCTGCGCGTGCTGG
>JBGSVU010000831.1:0-1637 GCA_041752775.1 Pirellulaceae bacterium
CGTTGATGACCCGATTTCCAAGGAGTGTTGCATCCGCCTGATTGGCGGTTCCGTCCCCGTCATAATCAAGATTCAGCTCACGAACCGTGCGAGCGAGCGAAATCACGTCGCCCGGCGGTTGGTGAAACAGGTTGCCGGGACCATTAACGCCGGAATCAGCCATGTCGGCGGGTGTGAAGTACATCACTTCATCGGGAAACCCAAACCCGAAATCGACATAGAGAGACGACGCCAGCATGCAACGGGCTTCAAGTTGCATCGTTTCAAGTTGCCTGCCGACAGATGATCGGCGGCGGGCTTTCACTGCCGTTGATTTTGGCTTTAATTTGAACTTCGGCATGGTAATCGACTCCCCTGGCTTGCTGGTCACCAACGGATTTTCCCGCAAAAACAGGATTTGCAGGATTGGTGACCGCGGATTCCGCGTTGAACGAATGCTCGCCTGGGAGAAGAACTGCGCAGGTTCCCTGGTTGCGTCGGAAATTGTCCAAAATTATTCCCAAAAATTCCGGACAGCCACTTTTGCCGCGAGCTGAAGTACCTTGAGGTCAGATTCCGGCCGGACAAAAAAATTCGGATTGGCTGACGCATTGACTTCTGCAGCGCAGTTATAATCGGGGGATGAATCCCTCAAATTCCAGTTTCGATAAAAGTCAGCCTGAACAGGGCGAGCTGCCGTTGACGGAGTTGCTTGAAACATTTCGTGCGAGGCTGAGGATGCTGGTCGAACTGCGAATGGACCGCCGGGTTCGGGCCCGGATCGATGCGTCCGATGTGATTCAGGAAGCGTTTGCCGAAGCGGTTCGGCGTTTTCCGGTATACGAAAAAGAAAGGAAGATGACGCCTTATGTCTGGCTCAGGTTTTTGACTCTGCAACAATTGGTGATTGCCCATCGTCGGCACCTGGGGGTCAAGGCCCGAACGGCGACTCAGGAGCAACACTTCAATATGGCAGGAGAGTCGTCGCTGGAGTCGGGCGCGATCGCGGTTTGCCTGGTTGGAGGGGATAGCACTCCCAGTGTCAAAGTTTCGCGGGCCGAAGAGATTCAGCGGATGACTGCGGCGCTCGATCAAATGGAACCACTTGACCGGGAAGTTTTGGCGTTGAGGCATTTTGAACAACTGGAACATGCGGAGATTGGCGAACTGCTCAACTTGTCCGCTGCAGCAGTTTCCTCCCGATACCGCCGGGCACTCACAAAGATTGGACTGGCGATGAACAACCACCATGGAAGCGGCTGATCCCAAAAACGCAGAGTTGATCGATTCTATTCTCGACATGGCACTGCGTCGTGTGCGAGGCGGCCAGTATTTCAATATCGAGGAGTATTGTCAGCAGTACCCCGATCTGGCTGAAGAACTGCGGATCATGTTGCCTGCCATCGCCATGCTGGAAAAACCGGCCCAGGCAAGTTCCTGTTCTGATCCGGTTTCGCCGGTACCCGATCCTTTGTTCCGGATGGAGCTTGCCGATTTCCAGATCGTTTCCGAGATCGGCCGGGGTGCTATGGGAATCGTTTACGAGGCGGTCCAGCGGCCGCTCGGGCGACGCGTTGCGCTGAAAGTGATGTTTCGCGAAGGAAATTCAGGCGTATCACAACCCGCGCGGTTTCAGCGAGAAGCCGAAATCGCAGCCC
>JBGSVU010000832.1:0-4023 GCA_041752775.1 Pirellulaceae bacterium
GCGGCGGTTGGTAGTGATTTGATGAGCGGCAAAGTCAAATCGGCGAAGAACCGATTAGCGATGAACACAAGCTTGACTCGAGGTGAAATCAACAGCGTTGTGAATGGCGTCCAGAAAGAAGTCCAGCAGTCGG
Organism: Pirellulaceae bacterium; assembly: GCA_041752775.1. GTDB lineage: Bacteria > Planctomycetota > Planctomycetia > Pirellulales > Pirellulaceae > BJ22. The sequence goes on from JBGSVU010000832.1 coordinate 134, forward strand.
TGCAGGCCTTCAACGACCAGGCCAACGCTGTCGCCGCCAGCGTGGCAGATTACTCACAGAATATCCTTTGGGCCACGTTTGTCTCCGGCATGCTGGCACTGGTCGCATCCGTTCTGGGCGGCTACCTCGGTGCGGACGGCGTGAATCGTGCCGACAAGGTGCTGGTCACTCGTACCACCACCGCGACCAGTTAATCAAAAATCCAGTTTTGGCACATTTTTCTTCCCCCGTTTCCGGACGTCTGATCCCGGGTGTCCGAAGCGGGGCCTGTTTTAACCTCTGAGGTATACATCATGATTTACGGAATTACCGGACTTCTGGTCCTGGTCCTGATCGTCTCTCTGCTGATGAAAAGTGTGGCGGTGGGCGGAGTCGGCGGATTGCTGCTGATCATCCTGCTGGTTCTGCTGTTCACCGGTCGCGTTTGACAGGACAGGCAACGATGGCCAACAAGTCCTCGCAGCGTGGCAAGTCAACCAAGAAACCGCAGCGACCGCCGCAGGTGCAGAAGCGCCAGCCCGGGCGGCAGGGCCCCATGGACCCCCAGCCAGAATCGGTCAAGGAAGCGATTCGCGGCAGCGGTCTGCTCAAGGGCAAAGTCGCCATCGTGACGGGCGGAGACAGCGGAATTGGTCGCGCCACCGCGATTGCCTTTGCACGCGAGGGCGCCGACGTGGGGCTGATCTACCTCGAGGAAACAGCAGATGCAGAATTCACTTCGGCCGAAATCCGGGATCGGGACGCCAGCTGTCTGCTGGTCAAAGGCGACATTGGTCGCGAAGCATTCTGTCGCAGGGCCGTTCACCAAATTGCGAAAAAGTTTGGTCGAATCGACATTCTGGTCAACAACGCTGGCGAACAGCATCCCGAACCGGAAATGACCGATATCGACGAGAAGGCGCTGGTCAAAACCTTCCGCACCAACGTCTTCTCGATGTTTTTCATGACTAACGCAGCCTTGCCGTGGTTACGAAAACAAACCGGCAGTTGCATCGTCAACACGACCAGCGTCACCGCCTACCGGGGCAGTCCGGGCTTGCTGGACTATTCCGCCAGCAAGGGAGCGGTCGTCAGCTTCACCCGTTCGCTGTCGCAGAATCTGGCCGACGAGGGAATCCGGGTCAACGCGGTCGCCCCCGGTCCTGTCTGGACGCCGCTGATACCCGCAACCTTTGACCGGGAAAGGGTTGCAAAGTTCGGCAGTGACACCCCCCTCGGGCGGGCTGGACAACCCTCCGAGTGTGCGGAGTGCTTTGTCTTTCTCGCCTCGGACCAGTCCAGTTACATGACGGGACAGGTACTGCATCCCAATGGTGGCGAAATCATCAACGGATAGTCCGCCATTTTTGCCACACGGTCGCCAGCCGGCACTTGGACCAGCCCGCACCAGGAGTTGGCATCCGGTTTGCACTTTTTTCGCGGCCGTGTTTCTGCACTCAACGCAAGTGCAATTCCGTCAGAACCAAAACCTTTTAAGAGGGCTTACATCGTCATGATTCCCGCAACCAGCCAGCGCGTGCCGCAACAGACGTCCGATGAAACCAATCGCTGGATCCGTCAGGAAATGCGCCAGCGAGTGGCAAATTACCGCAGCGCTACCCCCGAAGAAATTGACCAGCGTCTGGACGAACTCGATCGCGAGTGGGACACCGAGCGGGTGCTGGAGACCAATGCGTCGCTAGTGGCGTTTACGGGCTGTGTTTTGACCGCTGCCGTGGATCGGCGCTGGATCGTGTTGCCAATGGCCGTGACCGCGTTTCTGTTTCAGCACGCGATTCAGGGGTGGTGCCCGCCACTGCCTGCCATTCGCAACCTCGGCTTTCGGACCATGCGCGAAATCGATGAAGAGCGGAGCGCGCTGCTGAAAATCCGTGACCGGCAACTGCGGCAGCGCAACCGCTAATTTGCCCGGCAGGACTCTCCCGAGGAAATGATGCGACCCCAATCAACGCCTGTTTTGGCCAGCCACAGGTGCGTTCGGAAACAGATCGGTCAATTACAGTTTGCTTAATTCATTTGAGTCCGATGTGGCCTATGGAACAGCCCGCGCTGATCCTCCGTGGCTGACCATTAAAAAAAGCCAGTCGATGCAGGAGTTGTCGCTCCACATCGCTGGCCCTGTTTTGCCGGCACTGTTTTTTTTGGCGGCACTGTTTTTGATAGTTCCGTTCCGGGGGAAACCGGGGTCAGACAGCGTTCAATTTATCTGCCAGGTATTCAGATTTCCTGTTGCTCAAACATCCTGTTTCGCCGTCTTGATGGCCGATTCAACGGCGGGTTTCTTCTCTTCCCATTTCATGACTTCCGCGTTCTTCAGGTCGTACAAGGCATCCGAGAGTGCTTCGCGACGGACTTGCAGAACCTCGATACGGGTTTCCAGGTCTTTGCGGGCCTCGCCTTCCAGGCCATCCAGCTGGTTGTTCATCGTCTCGATGCGGGTGTCGACGGCCTTAAGTTCGGCTTCGGCTGTCTTGACGTAGGCGTCGCGGGCCTGTTTGGCTTCCAGCTCGGCGGCCATTCGCTCCGCTTCGGCTTTGGCTTCGGCCGTTTCGCGTTCTTCTCGGGCGATATTTTCTTCACGTTCGCGGCGGGCCTCTGCGGTCTCGTTTTCCGCTTCGTTAATTTTTTCCCTCGCTTCTGTTCGGGCCTGTTGCATCGCTGTCTCACGCAACTGTTTCTCGTTGGCCTGGGCTTCGTTCACGGCCCGCTCGCCTTCAGCGCGGGCCTCGGCTGTTTCCTGTTGTTCTTCACGAACTTCGTTTTTTGCCGACTGTACATCGGAAGGTGTGACTTCACATCCGACCGTGAACATGATGGCTGCAACGGTACCCATGGTCATCCAGCTGACCAGTCTGTTTTTTTTCATTTTCATTCTCCTGTAAAAGTTGCGAACTACGACATGTGAGTTCGCCAAGTCGACGTCAAAAAGCCAGGTTCTGTCAGATTCGGCCCATCAGGGCCAGAATCAGTACGATCAACAGAACCAGTCCCAGTCCTCCGCTTGGGAAGTAGCCCCAACTGCGGCTGTAGGGATACGTGGGCAACGTACCCAGCAAAAGAAGTAGCAGGACAATCAGTAAAACAGTGCTCATCGAGTTGCCCCGCAGGAAAATTGACAAAGTCGGAATTCAGGCCGAATGGGCCTGCTAACCTGTGACAATGCAATCGCTGTGCCAGATCCCTGGGGGATTGTTCACGCGGAGTATTAGACCCCCGTCCGGCACGACGTCCAGCAGCATGCCGCGCGTGATGCTCCTGCCCGTGACGTTACTGTGCGGCGTTCGGCTCCACGATCAGGTCGCCCATTGCTCACGGTGTCCGCACCGGCGACTGCATGACGTTCACACTGGCTTGTTATCAGCCGGGCTGGGCGCAACCGAACCAGATTGCGACCCCTGTGGATGGTTTTTCCGGAAATCGCTCCGCCCGTCCCTTCTGGCACAACTGCTGCAAGAGAAAAGCCGCCAGAAAGAGGCTCTTGTAGTCCCGCGGACTTGTCGACTTGAGCTTTTGGTCGACTTACACCGAATGAGAGACGATGCCGTTTGAATTCAAAACGTTATGGAAACCACGCCAGCCAAAGAAACGGCTGGGCATGGCGTCGCTTTTGTTCCTCGGCGTGTGGATAGTCTTCTGCCAGTCGCCGCCCCCGTTGCATGCTGCAGTGATTTTTCAGGATCAGCAACAGTCCGCCGACACAGACGGCGGCCAGACTACGGACGAGGACGGCCCCGCGACCGGGAATCCGGAAGAAGTCGCGAGTAATCCAGTCAGCATCCGACCTGAGAACGATGCCGACATTGCCGCTCGGCTGGAAGGGATCCTCGCATCCACCGACTGGTTTCTCGCGCCTTCCGTGGAGGTGGAGAACGGCGTGGTTTTTCTGCGCG
>JBGSVU010000833.1:0-3551 GCA_041752775.1 Pirellulaceae bacterium
CGGCCTGACCAGCGTCCTGCACCAGTCGGGCGTTCGCAGCGTGTTGGCCAGTCAATGGAAAGTCAGCGACCTTGCGACTCAGGAACTGATGCGCCGCTTCTATGAAAATCTGTGGGTCAAGAAACAATCCAAACTCGAAGCCCTGAGAAACGCACAACTCTGGATGCTGGAACATCCCGCCGAGCTCCAGGCCATGGGCCTCACGGACGCAACCACACGCGACAAGCCACGTGTTTTGAAAAAGCCAGCTGAGAACCAACCCGCCACCACAAAAGGTCGCACCTCGCCCTATTTTTGGGCCGCGTTTCAATTGTCGGGCGACTGGCGTTAATGCTGGTAAACGAATCAAAGAAAGAGACTGATCCATGAGAGTTTTTGAGGTGTTGAGGACCGGGACCATGATGCGAGGAATTGCGATCGCATGCTGTTGTTTGGCTTCGTTTGCGAACGCACAGGAGACCGAAAAAACGGCCGGTGAGCCAAAGCTGCAACCCGTCTTCAGCGACGATTTTCAGACAGACACCCGAGGTGATTACGAAATCACAGGCGATGTCACTTGGGAATCGGGGACACTGTCGCTTGGCAAAGGCGCATCCATCCGGCGAGAGATCAACGGCGGTGCGTGGGCGCGGGTGGAACTCGATTTCGCTGGCGATGGTTGGGGCTTCGGTGACGAGAAACAGGAACTGCAGATTCGCTTTCAGCTGGACGGGACAACTGATTGCTACGTGCGATTGCGGATGAGCCCAGATGAAAAGGAAGGCCAGTCCGGCTCGGTAGCACTGCTCGATATCGGAGAACAGGACGGCAAACTCGTTGCCCAGGTCGTACGTGAAATGCCGCTGGCGAAAGGCGCGCTAGGGCGCCTCACCGCCGAGTACCGGTACGGGCTGGTCACGGTGACGGAAAATCAGTCGGTGCTCCTGTCGGCGCACATTAAAAACGGCGCGGCGGCGGTGGCCGGTTCGAAGCTGCAGACCGGGGTCGGAACACTAGAGATTGACGGCTGGAGGGCGACGAGTTCGCCGGCTGCACCACCCTAAACTCGTGGGCACATTGCCCAGCGCACAGTCGTCGGCGTAGCGGACGAAGTGCAGACCACGGCTCTCCAGTTCCCTGTCGAAATCATCCAGCAGCATGTTCGCCAGGATCGGTGAGAGCGGACCGCCCTGAATCCTGCCTTCGGTCGAGGGTTGAAGTTCGCGTTCAACCATCACGCCCGCTCGCAGGTCGCGGCCAATCAGTTTCAGCAATCGCCGGTCTCGTACTTTTCGTGCGACTCGGACCATTAAAACGTCGTGCTGGACCCGGTCAAAAAACTTTGACAGGTCCATGTCGATGCAATGACGATAGCCGGCCCTGGTGTGCCGTTGTAGCTGCTTCGTTGCGTCCTGGGCGGAACGCTGTGGTCGAAAACCGAAACTCGATTCACTGAAATGCGGATCGAAGATCGACGTCAGGATTTGCAGGACGGCCAGCTGAATCCGACGGCCAATCACGTTGGGAATACCGAAATGCCGCTGACTGCCGTCCGGTTTGGGGATGGACTTGGGCCGGGCCCGGCTGATAAGTCCCTTCCAGAAGGTGCTGCCTGATCACAGGCCAATGTTCCCGGCTGTAGTCCGGGAACTGGCTGATCGTGATTCCGTCGGGTCCGGGGGCTCCGTCGTTCGATCGAACTTTGTTCCAGGCTTGATCGAGGTTGGCCGTGTCGACAGCTTTCTCCATCAACATTTCTGAAGACTGCTCCAGGGGGTTCTGCATCATGGCCGCTAACTCCGATTGATCTCGCTGAGTCTCCGACGGGTGCACGGAAGCCTGTTGGTGTCGCGGTTATCCGGACTCCACGATCGCGCTTCGGTGCGTGTCGGACGGGTCAAGGTGATGACGGGAAACTCCCTGTAAAGACCTGTTTGGCCCCTGGTGTTTCCGGTGGACACGGAAGGTCGCTACTACGGCCTCTGCTGACTTCTGCTCGTTCGCGATGTGTTGCCACACCACGGTCCGCACCTGTAGCAAGCTCTACTGGCGGATACGCTTGCAGATCTCCCCGAACAAGAACGTGAACTTTCGCTGCACAAGCTCGTCATCTACTCCGGAGTTCGTCGGGAAAACGGGTTTAGCTGTTGACGGGCAGCTCATCCCGGATCCTCTCTGCGCTTCTATGGCGTTTCTGTTCGTAGCCTCGCAGTTTTGACGTGAATGGTCCGAATGGCGGCTGTCATGCCCGGCGTTTACGCATCCATTCGCGGGCTTCATCTCCACGGCTTGTCGCCTCCCCGCAGTTGCCCTCGTCTGGTACTTCTTGTTGACCGGTTACATTTGGTATGCTGTCCTCCAGGTCAATTCCCGTTTTCGTACAGGGGACTGGTCCACCCAAAAATGGAACGGCACTCCACCAGTTCACGTCCATGTCGGGCGTACCGTTGGACGCCGAGCCGCCGGTCGACCGCGATCTCGAATCTTGGTTTTTGGGCGGCGTTTAGGTGATCGCCGTCATTGGTCGCGAAAACCGCCACTTCTGCGTGCTTTCAACTCCGTCTGGCCAATGTGAACAGACTAACAACCATCACTAACATCAAGGACATGCACCGATGGCATCAGGGCTTACCAAAATCCAGGAACTTTCCATTTTCACAATCGGGATCGGGATCATTCTCGCATTATTGGCGCTGTGGCTAACATTCGCGTTGCAGCAAATACCAGAGCAGGAAAGGTCACCGCTTTTCTTGATTGTCCCATTGGCAATCGCCGTAACCTATGTCGTGTTGGGTTTCCTTGTACTCAAATTCAAATCTTCCGGCATCATTATTCTCACAATGATTCTCGTTGCTGCAGGATTCGCGATCGACCTTATCATCGGATTCAATATCGTAAAGGCGGTAATCGATGTTGTGGTCATTTCAATGATTGTCAAGACCGGACGGAAAGCACTAGCAGAAGTCAACTCGGAACCTGTTGCCGACTGACCTCAGTACGACGAACCAAGCGAATCGGGATTGGGGCCGAATTGCTGCGGCCCCTCCCGCAACACATGACAAGCCGGTCCGCACCAGACGTTTCGCCTCGAGGATGCAAACCAGTGCCAACCCTCTTCCAGGTTAAACATTCCCTCCTCGGATCGGTAGATAGACTGACGGCGGCGTTCAATGCGAGGCCCAATTGGGAATCGCATATCCAATAGTATCGGGCATTCTGTGCCGTTAGACAGTTGAGAGGTCAATCAATTTTTTGTCTGTTAGGTTGCACGTATGGCCTTAACCGACACCGGCCAAGTTCACCCCGACGCATGGATTTCAATTCGATATTTCATGATGTTCATCTCACTAACGGCAACGCGAATCTCATGGATCGACAGCCCCCAGCGACAACTGAATGCCCGAAATGTGGAAGTCTTCTCGCAAACGATGACGCGAGGCTCTATGGCAAGCACGTAGACTGCCCAAAGTGCCAGGCGACCGTAATGCTGCCGAGGCTTTCAAACGTCGCAGGTTGGAGCGAAAAGCAGCTGCTCGCTGAGATTCACCGCGAGTTGGTGAAATCAAACTAGA